>DATNQJ010000052.1:0-5947 GCA_036704085.1 Stenomitos sp. | reverse complement strand
AGTGCGGCCAGGGCGTCTACTTCGCCGATACGCGCTACCTGAGCGCGCTGCGCTGGACCCTCGAGGGGCAGAGCCCCGTCGTTCTCTCGTCCCATGCCGACCAGAACTTCTTCAGCCGCACCGACCTGGTCAACGAGGCCTTCATGACGGCCGAGGGACAGGCCGTCCGCCGCGAGAGCCTGCACTTCAACTCCATGCGCCTGGTGGACGGAGCCGTCCATGAGAGCCTGCTTGTCACCAACTACAACCCCTTTCCCGTGACGGTGCGCCTGGCGCTCGAGGTGCGCGCGGATTTCCGGGACATGTTCGAGGTCAGGGGCTTTGCCGACCGGAAGGCGCATGGCACCTTCCTGCTGCCCCTCGAAACCCCGGAGGCGCTGACCCTACGCTACCTTGGCACCGATCAGGCTTTGCGCGAGACCGTGCTGCACCTCGAGCGCGCTCCCGAGCGCCTGGAGGTCTTGCGCTTCCGCGAGACGCGGGAGGTCGGGGCGATCGCCCACTACACCCTGCAGCTTGCCCCGCTCGGTACCGAACGCCTGGATCTGGCCATCGAGCCAAGGCTGGACGGCCAGGGCTTCGCGCCCAATCGGGCCCTGGAGCTCGAGCTCGATCACCTGGAGCGGTTGCAGCAGCAGGCGCTTTCGGCCTTCACCGGCCTCCAGTCGAGCGACGAGGCCTTCGACAAGTTCCTGAACCGTGGCGTACTCGATCTCTTGAGCCTCGTCAGCCCGACCCCGGCCGGCAACTACCTGGTGGCGGGCTTGCCCTGGTACGCATGCCCCTTCGGTCGGGATGGCCTCCTCACGGCCTACCAGGCGCTCATGCTCGACCCGAGCCTCGCCGAGGGGACGCTGCGTTACCTGGCCCGTTTCCAGGGGAGCAAGGTGGATCCCGCGTGCGACGAGGAGCCGGGCAAGATCCTCCACGAGAGCCGGGAGGGCGAGCTCTCCCGCACGGGCGAGATGCCGTTCGGCCCGAGCTACTGCACCGTGGATGCCACGCCGCTCTTCCTGGTCCTCATGTCCGAGCACTACCGATGGACGGGGAACCTGGGCCTCGTGCGCGCGCTGTGGCCCCATGCCCTGCGCGCCCTCGAGTGGATCGACCGCTACGGGGATGCGGACGGCGACGGCTTCGTCGAGTACCGGAAGCAGGGCGAGCGAGGCCTCTCCAACCAGGGCTGGAAGGACTCCTGGGACTCGGTCATCCATCCGGACGGCACGCTCGCCGAGGCCCCCATCGCTCTGGCCGAGGTCCAGGGCTACGTCTACGACGCCAAGGTGCGCATGGCGGAGCTGGCGCAGGTGCTGGGCGAGGCCGACCTGGCGGCCCAGCTCGCCGCGGAGGCGGCCCGGCTCAAGCAGGCCTTCAACACGGCCTTCTGGAACGAGGAGGCGGGCCACTTCGTCATCGCCCTCGACGGCGCCAAGCGCCAGGTCGTCTCGCCGACCTCCAATCCGGGGCATGGTCTGTGGAGCGGGATCATCGACGAGGCCAAGGCTCCCTTCGTGGCCCAGGAGCTCCTGAGCCCGCGCATGTTCAGCGGCTGGGGCATCCGGACCATGGGCACGAACAGTCCCAACTACAACCCCATCAGCTACCACAACGGGACCATCTGGCCGCACGACAACAGCCTCGTCATCAAGGGGCTCGTCCAGTACGGCCACCGGGACGAGGCAGCCACCGTCTCGGCGGCCCTGTTCGACGCGGCCCGCCACTTCCCCAATTCGCGCCTGCCGGAGCTGTTCTGCGGCTTCACGCGCGAAGGCCGGTTCTCGCGTCCGGTCCCCTATCCGGTCGCATGCTCCCCCCAGGCCTGGGCTGCCGGGACTCCGCTCCTGGTGTTGCAAAGCCTGCTCGGCCTCAAGCCGGACGCCGCGGCGGGGATCCTGCACATCACCCGGCCCAACCTGCCCGCGTGGGCGGGCGAGGTCACGGTGACGGGGCTGCGGGTGGGGCGTGGGACGGTCGACCTGGCGTTCTGCCACCAAGAGGGCCGCACCGAGTGCCGGGTCTTGCGGTCGGAAGGGGAGTTGCGGGTGATCATCGAGCCCTAAGCGTGCCTTTTTCCGAGGGTTGGCACAGAACGGCGCTTAGTCTGAGCGATCGCGCCGTTTACGTGTAAACGAGTCGCTAAAGTCCACACATGGCTCCTCTCATCGCTCTCCGTTCGCGGGGAGCGATGATTTAATGCAGATTTAAAGAGAACAAAAACCATGTGACGCGCGTCACGTCGATATGTTAGTATGGCCGAACGAAAAAATTCATCTGGATGCAACAAATCGGTTGCCGGATGGCCGGCAAGTAACGCCGCCGTTACGTTCCAAAGGAGGTACTAATGTTCAAAGACGAGCAATTAGTCGCCGAAGCGTCGCCGATCGTCAGCGTGATGCGGGATGCCATGGAGGCTGCGGCCTCGTGGGAAGACGTCCCGGTCTTCGACGATCCCCTGTACTAGCGCGACCGCAGCTCCTGCCGCCTGAGGGCGCAGGATCCCCGCTTAAAAGGCCTGGCGTGTGCCGGGCCTTTTCGCATGGCGGCCCCCAAGTCGAAAGCCCGTCCGGCGCCTGGCCGAACGGGCTTTCGCTCCGGAACGGTCGATCAGGGATTGAACACGTGCACGGCGTTGGCGTCGCGATCGCTGACCCACAGCCGTCCATCCGCGGCAAAGGCCAGGCCGTAGGGGCTCGTGCCGATGAGGTAGCTCTTGAGGAAGGCGCCCGACGGAGCGATCTTGTAGACCTTGCCGGCAGCCGGGATGCTGACCCAGACGTTGCCCGCCGCATCGAAGGCCAGGTCAGACGGATTGCCCGGCAGGCCCACGTTGAGGTTCTCGTTGCCCTTGGCCGGATCGATGCGGGTCATGCTGCTGCCCGACCGATTGAGGACCCAGACGATGCCGCCGTGCTCCCGCACGATGCCCGGACGGCTCCCCGTGAACACCGTGGTTTCCAGGTGGCCGGCCGTGTCGTAGATCCCGACGCTGCTGCTCGCGACATCCGAGACCCAGAGCTTGCCGCCAACGAGGGCGACGCCGCCGGCTGCGGTCACGGCCACCGAGTGGGTGGAGTCGTCCGAGAGATCCACCCTGACCAGGCGCTGGTCCTTCTCCACGGCGACCCAGAGGTGGCCGTTCCCGTCGAACGTCAGGTCGCTCGGCCCGGATCCGACGTCGAGGCTCGACAATCCGGAGGCGGGGACGAGCTTGGTGAGGGTGCGATCGCCCTGGTTGGCCGTCCAGATGGCGCCGGTCCCGTCGATGGCGACGCACTCGGGGCCGACGCCGACCGGCGGCTCGAGCATCGTGGTGCCCGAGGTCGAAAGCTGGGTGAGGTTGCCGCTGGCCACGCCGTCGCCGGCACAGGCCACCCAGGCCCGCCCGCTGGCGTCGAAGGCCAGGCGCCGCGGCGAGGTCATCTGGAGCGGATAGCTGAAAAGCACCTGCTCGGTCGGAGTAGGGGTGGGCGTCGGGGTCGGGGAGGGGGTTGTCACGGCGATGGGCGGGGGCGAGCTATCGCCGCCGAGCGACCCGGTGACGTTGGTCCCCTGACTCTGACCCGCCTTGGGAGTGGGCGAGCTCTTGGGACGGACGCCCCCGACCACGGGGTCCTCCTCCGGGGTACAGGCCAACAGGCCGAGGGACAAGAGCCCGAGGGCATAGAGGCGGATCCAACGCGACCTGCGTGGCATGCGGGTACTCCTGGTATAAGGGGGCGCTCGTTCATTCTGTACCCTTCTTGGCTATCTGATTATCGGTTGATCTGGGTATAAGGGCTGGGGTACGAGCGAGAGGAATTTGGATGCGAGCCCTTATCCGTAACATGATGTCCGTGGCGGTCGTGGTGGCGCTGGTCGGTTGCCCGGCCCCAAACCGTTCCACTGACCTTGAAGGCGCTGTTCCGGCCCTCGTCGGGCAGGCCGATTTCGAGCCCGGACGTCAGGTGCAGGCGGACCTCTCGGAGGTCGCCAATGCGGCCACCGTCTCGCTGATCGATCCGGCCACCAACGCGACGGTCGCCACCTCGGTGACCGACGGCGCGGGGGCCTTCAAGCTCACCTTTGGATCGACGTTCCATCCCGGCACTGATCCGTACTACCTCGAGGCCGTCAAGGGCCTGGGGGCGGGTGGTAGCGCCAACCGTGCGGGGGCCTCCGCGGCCCGCATCCGGACGTTGGTGCTGTGGAATGGAACGGGCTGGAAGAGCATCTCGAAGGGGGGAGTCACCGCCAGCTTCACGACCACGGCGCTGTGCATCATCGCGAGCCTGCGCGGCGGGGCCGTGTCGGTGCCCGCGCTCATCGACTCCCTGACCATGGCCGCGGCCGACAACAGCGTGGCCCCTTTCACGCCCGATACCTTCGCGCCGGGCACCTCCAACATCACCAATCCGGAGTTCCACCAGGTTTACCTGCTGGCGGCCAATGCCCTGACCCTGGATCAGGATCCTTTCCAGGTCGTCTACCGCTTGCCGGACGGATCCTATCAACGGGCGGGGGCTACCACGACCGTCTCCCGCCTCTACCCGGTCCGCGCCACCATTGGCGCGACCATGAGCGTCATCGGCAACAACTTCGTGTCGCCGGCGAGCGACAACATGGTGGCCTTCGCGGGAGGCGTCGAGGTGGCCGCCACGGCCGTCAGCACCGACCGCACGCAGTTGACGGTGACGGTCCCTGCGGGCGCTTGCAGCGGCCCGGTCTCCGTGCGTGCCGTGACGGGCGACATGAAGGCGGAGGTGGGCTTCCTCCAGATCGCCAACGCGCCGCTCGCCGGGACCCGTTTCATCGGTCTCAACTCGGGTAGCGCCAACGCCGACGCCGGTCCGGTCGTCCGGGTGATCGCCCAGCAGCCGAACACCAAGGTCACCTACCAGAGCCTCCGCACGTCGGGCGCCATCGACTACGTCAATACCTACACCTTGGTCAATGCGGGCGATGCCTGGCAGCCCAACGTCAACGCGGACTCGATCGGCATGTTCCGTCTTCTCACCGACAAGCCGGTCTTCGTCTCGTACGACAACATCGCCGCGCAGGCCACCGATGCGGAGTGGGCCTGCCAGACCGGCACGGACTACTACTTCCGGGTTCCGGGCAACTATGGTGGCTTCCAGATCATCTCGCATGGGGCCGGCAACAACGTGACGGTGACATGCCTGACGGATGCGTCCCTGAACAGCACCCAGGCCCTCGGGGATGGCGCGGTCTTCGGCCGGACCAGCATGCCGAACCTGGCGACCAGCTACCTGTACCGGGTGCAGAGCACGCTGCCCACGACCGTGACCTACGGGGACTTCAACAACAGCGGGTCGACGCAGGTCTTCTCGTCGGACATGCAGACCTACTACGAGGCCCACACGCACGCCATCGCCGGGGGGGCTTATCAGTTGGTCGGCTATAAGGACGGGACGGTCGTGACCGTGACCAACCTCGTCACGAGCGCCACCCAGAACTACAACCTCTCGGCGGGGCAACGGGTCACCGCGGCCTTCGCCTCGGGCCTGGTGCGGACCAAGGTCGTCTCCAACCAGCCGGTCGGCTTCTACATCGGGGACAACAACCAGCGCTTCGATGCCGCCCAGCACAGCAGCATCGATCAGCCTGGCTCGCTCGGGACCAGCTACAACATCGTCTCGCCGAGCGGGGCTGCGACGCACGTCTACGTGCTTTCCCTGACGGCGAGCAATTCCGTTCAGCTCTCGGGCGGCCTGTCCGGCGCGTCCACCTTCGGGGAGCTGGAGTGGCGGGATGTCGGGACCCTCGGAGCGGGCAGCGTGCTGACGCTCGCGGCGTCGAAATCCGTGGCGGTCTTCACGAGCGACAACCTCTGGCAGCAGAATTACACGCTGTTGCCCTATTAGAGCCAACGTCATCGGAAACCTCAGTGGGGCTGGCCTTGGGGCCAGCCCCACGCTGTTGCGGCAGGTTCGAATCGGGGCTGGCTCTT
>DATNQJ010000051.1:0-4652 GCA_036704085.1 Stenomitos sp. | reverse complement strand
CAGCTGGTGCTCGGGGTGGACCGGGACTCGGAGCGGTGCCGGGAGCTGTACGACGAGCGGGATCCGGCGGTGCTGGAGACCATCCGGGCCATCATCGAGATCTGCCGCGAGGTGGGCCTCACCTGCTCGATCTGCGGGCAGGCGCCGTCGATCTACCCGGACTACGCGGACGATCTGGTGCGCTGGGGCATCGACTCGATCTCGGTCAATCCGGACGCCATCGAGACGACCCGGCGCCACGTCGCGGCGGCCGAGCGGCGGCAGCTCTTGAACCAGCTGCAGCGGCGGCGGGCGACGGATTAGCTCGCGGAGCCAAAAGGGCCGCCCAGCGGGCGGCCCTTTCGCACAGGAGGAAGGAGGAGGGAGTTACCGGGCGAGGGTAAAGGGGATCCACTTGGTCTGGCCGTAGTAGCCGTCCTTGCCGAACACCGTGCCGATCTTGCGGAACTTGACCTGGTAGTAGTGGGAGCCGGTGCCGCCGTAGGTCGTCGACGGGCTGTTGGTCGTATCGCCACGGTTGCCGTTCCACGCGAAGCTCGTGGTGGAGCCCCACGCCGACGACCAGACCGAGGAGCGGTTGCTGTCGGCCACCAGGATCTGATACTCGAGGTTCGAGACGCCGTACTTGCTGCTGAACGAGAAGCGGTCCGCGCTGCCGACGCGGTAGGTGTCGTTCGGCTTGATGGTGGGCGACAGGTCCCAGCCCACGTCGAAGTTCGAGGTCGCGGATGCCCCCGAGCCCACATCGACCACCTGCACCGAGGCGTCCACGTAGGCGCCGACCGTGTTCACGTCGGCCGCCGTGACGATCTCGCCGCCGTCGTCGTAGAAGACCTGGTACTTGCCGGGGGTCAGCGAGCTGAAGCCGTAGTTGCCCGCGTTGTCGCTCTTGGTCGAGGTGCCGATCTTCTGGTAGACCGAGCCGTCGAAGCGCTTGAGCGCAAGGGTCAGAGCCTGCCCGGGATCCTTGCCGAGGTGGGTGACGCGGCCGCGGATCTGAGCGTCCTGGGCAGTCGGCGGGGTGGTGGTGCCGGGCAACTGCCCGCACCCGACCAAAGAGACGGCGAACGCGGCTGCAACGATGGCGGAAGCCTTGCGGAACATGGGGGACTCCTTTCTGCCCACAGGACAGCAATGCGCCTCAAATGCAGGCGCTTCCTGACGTTTCAGCCCAATCGTGGGCTGCTGTCCCCTAGACGCAGTCCCCGGACGGAGTGTTCCGTCCGGGGACCGAGAAATTTTTGAAGGGAGCCGAATCGCTAGATGAGAGGCGGCTCCGAGGGGGGCGAGCTCGGCACCGGGGTGCCCTCGCGCAGGAAGGCGAGCTTGGTGCGCACCACCATCTGGCTGGGCGGACGCCGCAGCCCGAGCTCGACGATGTCCTTGCGGAACCGCCGCGAGAACAGCCAGTCCACCAGTACGTGCAGCTTGCGGTTAAGCCCGGGCAGGAGCGTCAAGTGCACGGCCCGCCACAGGAGCCACGCCAAGAAGCCCCGCACGGGGCGGCCCCGAACCATGGCGACGCCTTTTTGTCCCCCGATGGAGACGAAGGTGGCCAGGGTGTGGAACACGTAGGGCTTAGGTGGCGCCCCGTCGATGCTCGCGAGGATGTTGCAGGCGAGCCGCTTTGCCTCCCGCTCGGCATGCTGTGCGGTCGGGGGATAGGGCGTGCCTTCCGGCGAGGGGATCTTGGCGCAGTCCCCGATGGCCCAGAGGCCGGGATGCCCCGCAATGGCCATGGTGTTCTCGGCCTGCAGGTAGCCCTTCCGGTCCTTGGGCAGATCCAGGCTTTTGACCAGTTCGCCGGGGGTCATGCCGATGGTCCAGACGAGCGTCTGGGTGGGGATCACAAGCCCGTCCGAGAGGGTGATCTCGGTCGAGGTGGCATTCTGGACCGAGACCCCCAGGTGCACCTCGATGCCCCGCTTCACGAGCTGATCCGCGGCGTAGGCGCCGAGCTCCGGGCCCACCTCGTTGATGAGGTGGTCGGCGAGCTCGATGAGGACCAGGCGGACGTCGTGCCGGTCGAGGCGCGGATAGTAGCGGATGATGCCGTTCACGTACGCCTCGATCTCGCCGAGGCACTCGACCCCCGTCGAGCCGCCGCCCACCACCGCGAAGGTCAGAAGCGCTCGACGGGTGGCGGCGTCCATGGCGAACTCGGCCGCCTCGAAGCAGTCGACGATCTGGTTGTGGAGGGCGATCGCATCCTCGGCGGACTTGAACGGGAAGGCGATGGGCTCGATGCCCGAGAAGGCGGCGAGGTTCGCCTCGGCGCCCGTGGCGAGCACGAGCTGGTCGAAGGGGAAGAATTCCTGCATGCCGTCGCGGTGGGCGAGCACTTCGCGCCGTCCTTCGTCGACGGAGCGAACCTCCGCTTCGACCACCCGCACACGCTTGAACAGGGTCCGCAGGGGCACCACCACGTGCCGGGCGTCGACCCCGTCCGAGACCACCTCGGGCAGGAGCGGGAAGTACAGGAAGAAGTTGGCCCGGTTGATGAGAGTGACCTCCAGGTCGCGCCGGCGCCGCATCGCCTTCTCGAGGGCCAGGGCGGTGTAGGTGCCGCCGAAGCCGCCGCCGACGATCAAGATTCGAGTGGTCCCCCTGCGCATCGTCGCCTCCTTGTGCGGGCGGCCCCCCATGGCGCCGCGTCGAGCACCGTCTCGGGCGGCAGTATACAAAACTTCACGAGTTGGTAGAAGCCTCGCCCCTCATGCTTGGTGGCATGCGAGCAGAGATCCTATAATGCTTGCTACCAAGGCTTGAACGATGAAATGAGGGAGTCATGAGCCACTTCGACGTGATCGTCATCGGCGGGGGCAGCGCCGGCTACAACGCGGCCCGCGTCATGGGCGGCCAGGGCAAGCAGATCGCCCTGATCGACAAGGGCCCCCTGGGCGGGCTTTGCATCCTGCGCGGCTGCATGCCCACCAAGGCGATGTTGCGCTCGACGGATGTCCTGCAACTGGCCCGCGAGGCCGAGGAGCTGGGCGTGCGGATTCCCTCGGTGGCGGCGGACTTCGGCGCCATCATGGCGCGCCAGAAGCACCTCGTGAGGGGCTTCCAGGATTACCGGGTCCAGGGCATCCACAAGCTGCCAAACACGACCCTGATCCAGGCGGCGGCCCGCTTCACGGGCCCCCACTCGATCGAGGTGAACGGCGAGACGCATACGGCCGACAAGTTCCTGATTTCGACCGGTTCGTCGCCCATGATCCCGGCCATCCCCGGCCTGGTAGAGGCGGGCTACATCACGAGCGACGAGGCCATGTCCCTCACGCACCTGCCCGGGAGCATGATCCTGATGGGCGGCGGCGTCATCGCCCTGGAGCTGGGGCAATTCTATGCGCGCCTGGGCGTCAAGGTCACGATGATCCTGCGCGGGCCGCACATCCTCTCGCGCGAGGACGCGGACGTGCAGGAGGTCCTCGAGACCGCTCTCAAGGCGGACGGCATCGAGATCGTTCCCTACACGATGCCCCTGAGCGTGGAGGTCCAAAACGGCCGGAAGGTCATGCATGCCAAGGTCTCGGGGGTCGAGCGCACGTTCGAGGCCGAGGAGATCTTCCTGGCCCTCGGGCGCGTCCCGCTCATCGAGCCCCTGAACCTGGAGGCGGCGGGCGTGGCGGCACCGAGCGGCCGCATCCAGGTGGACGACGAGATGCGGACCACCAACCCGGATATCTACGCGGCGGGTGATTGCCTGGGCGATTACTTCCTGGTGCACGTGGCCATCCAGCAGGGCGAGGTGGCGGCGCACAACATCCTGGGCCGCCGGCCCACGCGTCAGGCGGACTACCGCTTGCTCGCCAGCGCCATCTTCACGGACCCGAACTACGCGCGGGTGGGCATCTCGGAGCGCGAGGCCGCCGAGCTCGGCCTCAAGGTCGTGACCGGGAAGTACGACTTCGCCGACCTGGGCAAGGCCGAGTGCATGGGAAAGCTCGCCATGCAGGGCTTCGTGAAGCTCATCGCCGACGAGGCGACGGGCGAGATCCTGGGCGCCGAGATCGTGGGCCCGGAGGGGGCGGACCTCATTCACGAGCTGATCGTGGCGATGGAGTTCCGTTGCACGGCGGAGCGCCTGATGACCATCCCGCACCTGCACCCGACGTTGGCCGAGATCATCACGTATCCGGCCGAGGAGATCGCGGAGAAGCGGGCGGAGCTGGGGTTGGCCGTTCTGTAAGGACTAGTTCCTCGACAGCCGCTTGCCGCGGAAGTAGAAGTACCCGAGCTCCCGGCTCTTGGCGGCGAACTCGCGGATCTGCTCGGTCTCGCGCCGGAGCATGTCCGCCTCCACCGAAAGCCGGTCGCAGGTGCTCGGCGCCTCCAGCAAGAGCTGCTTCTCTTCGAGCTCCAGCGGCAGCACCGAGGCGATCTGGTAGCTCAACTGCTCGGGATCGCGCACGATCTTGAGCTCGTAGGACTGGTTCGAGAGCTCGGAAAGGGTCTCGAGGTAGCTCTCGAAGAGTTCGACCACCTCGTGGATCTCGGTCGGCTCGTCCGGCTCGTCCAGCAACTCGACTCGCGCCTGGGCGTAGGGCTCACCGGGAAGCTCGTCCAGGATCCGGAACCGCGAGACTCCGACGGTCACGAGGTCCATGCGACCATCCTCGTAGGGCTGGACGTCTTGAATGGCCGCCAGC
>DATNQJ010000050.1:0-2128 GCA_036704085.1 Stenomitos sp. | reverse complement strand
GCCCGGTGGGCCGGGGCAAGGAAATCGCCATGCCCCCCGTCAAGAAGGTCGCCCTGGAGGCGGGCATCCCCGTCTTCCAGCCCCAGCGGCTGCGCGGAGATGCCGAGGCCTACCAGGCACTGCGCGAGCTGGCCCCCGATTGCATCGTGGTGGTGGCCTACGGCCAGATCCTGCCCGAGGAGATCCTGAACCTCCCCCCCTACCGCTGTATCAACGTGCATGCCTCCTTGCTGCCGCGCTACCGCGGGGCCGCACCCATCCAGTGGTCGATCCTCAACGGAGACGCCGAGACCGGCGTGACGACCATGCTCATGGAAAAGGGGCTCGACACGGGCCCGATGCTGCTCAAGGAGAAGACGCCCATCGGCCCGGAGGAGACGGCCGACGTCCTGAGCCGTCGCCTGTCCGAGATCGGGGCCGACTTGCTCGTGCGCACGCTGCCGCGGTGGTTCGCGGGCGAGATCGAGCCCGCGGTGCAGAACGACGCGGAGGCGACCTACGCCTCCATGCTCAAGAAGGAAATGGCCGTCCTCGACTGGTCCCAGAGCGCCCCGACGCTGCACAACCGGGTGCGGGGGCTTTATCCCTGGCCCGGCACGACCACGACCCTCGACGAGCAGATCGTGAAGATCCTCAAGGCCACCGTGAGCGATCGCCAGACCGCCGGAGAAGCGCCCGGCACCCTCCTCGGCCTCTCGGAGGAGGGCTGGGACGTCGCCTGCGGCAGCGGCGTGCTGCGCGTCCAGCAGGTCCAGATCCCCGGCAAGAAGCCGCAGAGCGCCTCCGAGGCCGCCCGCGGGCTCCGCACCCTCGCGGTCGGCTCCCGGCTCGGATCGGTCGCAACGGCCGGCGCACCGGAGTCCTCCGACACGAAGGTTCACAATTAGCAAGGGGGCATTGTTACGTTTTGTATCCTCCGGGGTACAGTAGTGACAGCAAGCCCCGGGTTCGCTTTCGGCAGCTACACGACGCTGATGGTGCGATGAAACGCTATGTTGCCAAGTGACCTCACCGCCAAGTCAACAAGTTGGGCGGTTGACGCCCGGCACAAAAGTTTGCAAATTGATTGACAAGAATGTTCATAATTCTTATACTTTGTCGAAGCGGGTCAAGCGAGGGTTAACGCACAGTCAGAGATCGAGCAGGTGAGGCTGTGAACAAGGCATCAAGCGTCCTACTGGCCGGGTGTTCGGAAGGAGAGAGGGACAGGACCATGAAGCGCATCCTTGTGGTCGATGACGATCCGAACTCCCGGAAGATCGTGGAACTGATGCTCCTGAGTCAGGGCTACTCCCTCGCCTTCGCCGAAAATGGGCAGGATGCCGTGGACAAGGCCCTGATGGATCCCCCGGACCTCATCCTGATGGACGTCCTGATGCCCATCCTCAACGGCCACGAGGCCACCAAGCAGCTCAAGCTCGATGCCCGCACCAAGCGCGTTCCCATCATCGCCCTGACGGCCCTGGCCTTCGAGAGCGATCGCCGTGAGGCCCTCGCGGCCGGATGCGACGGCTACCTGTCCAAGCCCTTCACCCGCCGCGATCTGTTGGCCAGCGTCCGGAAGTTCCTGCCGGAAACCACCCCGAGCCAGCAGGCCCTCGCGTAACCCTTTCCCCTCTTGGTGGTGAACCCCATCCAAGCCAAAGGCCCCGGGAGTCCCGGGGCCTTTTGTGTTTCCTGGACGCGCGGCTAGCGCTCCTGAAGCTCGAGCTTGCGCACCTCGGTCGGATGGTCCAGGCTCTCCAGCAGCTCCGAGATGGTGCTGCCGAGGACCGGGTGGTTCACGTCGGGGGCGATCTCCGCGAACGGGACCAGGACGAAGGCCCGATCCTGCAGGCGGATGTGCGGGATCTGGAGGCGCGGCTCGGCCACCAGGTCGTTGCCGAAGAGCAGGATATCGAGGTCGATGGTGCGAGGACCCCAACGGATGGTCCGCTGCCGCTGGAGTTGCTTCTCGATCCCCTGCAGGGCGTCGAGCAGGGCCATGGGAGCAAGGTCCGTCTCGATCTCGGCGACCGCGTTGACGAACCACCCCTGGTCGGGATACTCGAGCGGCTCGGTCTCGTAGAAGGACGACACCTTGGTCACGTGGATCAAGGGGTGCTTGTCGAGCAGGTCGAGCGCCCGC
>DATNQJ010000049.1:0-4566 GCA_036704085.1 Stenomitos sp. | reverse complement strand
CCGGACGATGCTGCGCCTGGCGGGCAGTCCCCTGTACATGCCCATGGCCTACTACCGGGAGGCCTGGCAACGGGGCGAGATCCGGCGCGAACACCTCCTCCAGGCCATGGGAGAGGTCGATCCGGCCTGCGAGGAGGCCGGCCTCCTCGCGGCCCTCGACGCCGCAGATCCCGTCGCGTCCCCCTTGCTTCTGCTCTCGGACGTGGTGGATTCGCGGCGCGACATCTCCCACGAGCCCACCTGGCCCGACACCATCGTCCAGCAGATCACCCAGTTCTGCGCGGCCTATTTCGATCGCGACCAGGCCGATTGGCACCCGGACCGGCGGGACGGCTTCTATGCAGGCTGGCGCCGGGTGATGGCGCACGATCACCACGTGTCCTTGCTCATGCACGCCCCCGAGATCCGGCGCCGGGTCCACGACCTGCCGGACGATGCGGGCGACCTGTTCACCTGGGTCCTCGACCACCTGGCGGTGTCGCCGGATCACGTCCCGGAGCTGTTGCATGTCCTGATGCTCCGCATCAACGGGTGGGCGGCGTGGTGCGCCTACATGCGCTGGCAGGCCCGCCTGGGGGGTGAGGACGACGCCCACATCGTGGAGTTGCTCGCCATCCGGCTGGCGTGGGAATACCTGATCGACAACGGGGATCGCAGTCCCGAGTCGGCGTGGGCGCAGTGGCAAGAAGCCTGGGCGACGCTCCAGGAGCAGCCGGAGGCAGGCACCGACCCCCGGGCCGTCTGGCAACGAGCCCAGGAGCTCGCCTACCAGCGATCGCTGGCTCAAGCCCTCCAGGTCGCCGCCCCGGCCCCCCGCGAACGGGTCTCCGTCCAGGCCGCCTTCTGCATCGACGTCCGTTCCGAGGTCTTCCGGCGCGCCTGGGAAACCGTGGACCCGGGCGTGCAAACGTACGGCATGGCCGGCCACTTCGGCCTGCCGATCCGCTACCGGCCGATCGGCACCGATGCCACCTGGCCGCTCATGCCGGGCCTCATGGCGCCGTCGCTCCAGGTCACGGACACCTCCGGCGATCCCGCTCGGGATCGCGCCATCGCTGACGCGCGGCGCGCCAAGCTGGACGTCAAGGAAAGCTGGCAACCCTTCTACCGGCTTCCGGGCTCGGCGTTCACCCTGGTGGAGTCGCTCGGCCTGAGCTACCTCAGCAAGCTCTTCCGGCGCAGTCTGCCGACGACGGACGCGCCCGAACCGTTCGATCGGCTCGGGCTCGATCCGGCAAAGGCCCAGGGCATCCGCCCGAAACTGGTCCTGCCCGGCGAGGACGTGTCCACGCGTGCGGAGCTGGCCGCAGGGGTCTTGCGCACCATGGGGTTGACCCACGGCTTCGCGCGCCTCGTCCTCCTGGTCGGCCACGGGGGTCAAAGCATCAACAACCCGCACGCCGCGGGGCTCGATTGCGGGGCCTGCGGGGGACAGACCGGGGAGGTCAATGCACGCACGCTCTCCGGGTTGCTCAATGATCCGGCGGTGCGTCGGGCGCTCAGGGACGAGGCGATCCACCTGCCGGAGTCCACGTACTTCCTGCCGGCCCTGCACAACACGACCACCGACGAGGTGGCCCTCCTCGATCGCGAGCGGGTGCCCGCGAGCCATGGCCCGGACCTGCAGCAACTCGAGCAGGCGCTGGTGCTGGCGGGCGAACGGGCGCGGGCCGAACGGGCCCCTTCCCTCGGACTGGCGCACCTGGTGCCCCGTCCCAAGGCGCTCCTCAAGGCGCTCAGAGCCCGGGGCAACGATTGGGCGCAGACGCGCCCGGAATGGGGGCAGGCGAACAATGCCGCCTTCATCGTCGCCCCGCGCGCCCGCTCGCGAGAGCTGGATCTGAACGGCCGCGCCTTCCTGCACGACTACGATCACCGGCACGACGCCGATCTCAGCGTGCTGGAGCAGATCATGACCGGGCCGATGATCGTCAGCCACTGGATCAACATGCAGTACTACGCCTCGACCGTCGATATCGTCGCCTACGGCAGCGGCAACAAGGTGCTGCACAACGTGGTGGGCGGCCGCATCGGCGTGTTCGAGGGAAACGGCGGGGACCTGCGTATCGGGCTGTCTCTGCAGTCGGTGCATGACGGCGAGCACTGGGTTCACACGCCGCTGCGCCTCTCGGTCTTCCTCGAGGCGCCACGCGAGGCGATTGGGTCGCTCATCGCCAAGCACGCCGTGATCCGGCAACTGGTCGAGCACCGCTGGCTCCATCTCTTCCGCCTCGAGGGCGCGGTCGTCGAGACCTTTGCGGACGGCCAGTGGCAGGCGTGGCCGGATGCCTTGAGCTCGAGCGGTCCGTCCAAGGTCTAGGCCGCCCCCCATGAGGGTTAACTTCACCCCCGAGGCCCTCGATGAGCTGGAACGAGCCCGGTCCGAGCTGGGCTCGCCCGGAGCGGCGATCGCCCTGTCGATCGACGGATCCGCCAGCCTCCAGGCAGGGCTCGGGTCCCTCGCCGGCCACCCCCATGCCCCCTTTTACGCCTACAGCGTCACCAAGACGATCCTGGCCACGCTCGCCGTCCAGCTCGCCGCGGAGGGCGTGCTCGGGCTGGACGAGCCGCTCCGGACCTGGCTGCCCGAGCTGCCGATCCATAGCCCCGTCACCCTGCGCCAGGCGCTGAACCATACAGGTGGCTTGCCGGATTACGGGGGCCTGGCCGCCTATCACGAGGCGGTGCGCCGGCAGCCCGAAACGGCCTGGACGACGCAGCGCTTCCTGGAGCTCGTCACCGAATCGGCCCTGTGGTTCCCCCCGGGCCAGGGCTGGGCCTATTCGAACCTCGGCTACCTGTTGGTCAAGCAGATCCTGACGGCCGCGACGGGTGCCACCCCTGAGGCGCTCCTGGCCGAGCGGATCGCGGTGCCGCTGGGACTCACCGCGACGCATTTCGTCACGCGCCGTGCGGAGGCCGCGGGCCTGACCCCCGGCTACCAGTCATCACCGACGGGCCGCGATAACATCATCGAGCGCTACGATCCGGGCTGGGTGGCCCATGGCGTCGTGCGCACGACCGCCGCGGACCTGACCCGGCTCATGGGCGGGCTGACCGGCGGTCGGCTGGTGCCGGAGGCCTGGTATCACCAGATGACCGCGGTCGTCCCGGTCCCCGGGGAGGTCCCCGCCGCGCTAGAGCCCGGTTACGGGCTCGGCCTCATGGCCCAGACCCTGCCCCTCGGCCGCGTGGTGGGTCACAACGGGGGCGGACCGGGCTATTCGGTCGCATGCTGGTCCCTGGGGGGCACCGATCGGAGGCTGGTCGGAGCCTGCATGGTCGACCGCGACCTGCCGAACGCCGCTCAGGCCCTGCTGTTTCGGCTCTTCGAGACGGTCGTCGCGGCGGGGTAAGCCCTCAGGACCCGGACGGCGGTTCCGCGGCGACCGGCAGGGTGAACCAGAAGGTGGATCCCTTTCCTTCCTGGCTCTCGACGCCGATCTGGCCGCCCTGCGCCTCGATCAGGGACTTGGCGATGCTCAGCCCCAGCCCCGACCCGCCGGCCCGCGTGCCGGCCTTGGTCTGGTAGAAGCGCTCGAACATGTGCGGCAGGGCGTCCGCGGGAATGCCCACCCCGGTGTCCGCGACCTCGACCCGCAGGTGCTCGTGCTCGGGGCAGGCCCGGACCGTGATCCGGCCACCCTCCGGCGTGAACTTGATGGCGTTCGAGAGCAGGTTGCTCAGGACCTGGATCACCCGCGCCGGATCGGCGAGGATGCGGCGCAGAGCGGGCGCGATCTCGACGTGCAGCGTCAGATGCTTCTTGTCGAGTGGGGGCCGGAAGGTGGCCAAGGCCTCCTGCAAGAGCGGCTCGTAGTCGATGATGCGGGGCTCGACGGCAAACCGGCCCGCCTCCATCCGAGCGAAGTCCAGCAGATCGTTGAGCAGGCTGGTCATGCGCCTGGAGGCCTCGATGATGTTGTGGGCGAACTGTCGCTGCTCGTCGCTGATCGGCCCACCGACCTCGTCCTCGATGAACTCGGCATAACCGATGATGCCCGAGAGCGGGATCCGGAGGTCGTGCGAGACGGCGTTGATGAAGGCGGCCTTGACCTTCTCGAGGTTCTGCAGGTCGTCGAGGGCCACCTTCAGGCGATCGCGCTCGGTGGCAAGCTCCCGGGTCCGCTCCGCCACCCGCAGCTCCAGCGCCTCTTTGAGCCGATAGAGCTCGGTGATGTCACGGTAGACCGTGACCACCTGGACCACCTCCCCGGTCCCACCGAGCACCGGCACGCAACTGACGTCGAGGACCAACTCCGGGCCCTCGAGGGTCCGCATGCGGGCCGCGTGGAGGTGCTGGGACCGGCGGGTACGTCGGGCCCGCGTGGTGGGCGCCTCCTCGAGCGGTAGCGGGGTGCCATCCTCCTTGCGAACGTGCAGGGCCGCGTAGACCTCGGGGAAGGGCTTTTGCAGGAAGTAGTCGCGGCTCGGACCATGGGTCAAGGCGACGTAGGCATCGTTGACGAAGATCGTCCGGTCGGCAGCATCCGAGACCCGCACGGCATCCGACAGGTTGGCGAGCGTGGTCTCGTACAACGCCTTGAGCATCGTCTCCCGCTGGCG
>DATNQJ010000048.1:0-4586 GCA_036704085.1 Stenomitos sp. | reverse complement strand
GCTCGCGCCCCACTCCTCCTTCGACGGGCGGCTATGATCGCCCGACGCCTCCTTCCACCGGTGGTTCCGATCGTCCGATCCCCCCTTCGACCGGCGGCTACGATCGTCCCACCCCGCCGCCGGTGCATGAGCCGCGCTATTACTGGCAGCCGGAGTTTCCGATCATCCTGCCGAGCAATCCTCAGCCGGTGCCCAAGATCGAGCTGCCCCCCACGCCGGCTCCGGCCCGCAAGGTCGATCTGAGCGAGGTGTCGACCGACGTGGTGGACCTGCTTGCCGACTACGGCCGCCTGCGGGACAAGAAGAAGACCCTTTTCATCACCAACCACCCCAAGCTCGATGCCACCGAGGCCAAGGACAAGCTCGCCAAGGGCGAAAGCATATACCTGGCTCCGGACGGGGGCATGCACAAGGATTCGACCTACAAGGAGATCAAGAGCGCCAAGGAACTCGACTCGCTGCTGCCTAGCGTCCGCGAGCAGAAGCGCAGCGACCTCCAGGCCACCGAGAACCAGGCCTATGACCGCCGCGTGGATGCCTGGGTCGAGCAGGACGTCCAGCGCCGCATCAGCAACATGCCTGCGTTCAACTCGATCTACGACACCAACCGTCTTTCGCTCAACAACTACATCGTCAGCGACGGTGGCCGCTCGTTCAACCGCAACCTCATCACGGCCATGAACGTGTACAACCAGCCGTCGACCCAGCGCGAGATCGCGACCCGGTGGCACAACAACCCCGACATGGGCACCTCGGAGTTCAACCGGATGGCCAACTCGGTCATCAGCGACAAGATCTCGCGCCTCTACTGGCAGGCGGACTACATGGGCGACTACGGCACCTACCTCGGATCCAACCCTGTGCCCGGCCTGCGCTATCCCGACACCCAGGAGGACGTGGACTACAACGCCGACGTCATCCGCCGGGTCGCCTCCGAAGTACCGTTCCTGCTCAACAGCGCCGTCAACGGTTAGGCCATCCACGCTTCTGCCACCGGGCACCCGCCCGTTCCATAGGAGGTTCGCTGCTATGAAGTTCGCCCCCATGCTCGTCGCCCTCGTGATGGCGTCCTCCGTCCTCGCGGGCTGCGGTGCCACGCCTGGCGCCACGACGGGCATCAAGTCCGCCCAGACCACCGACGCCGTCGAGGGCCAGGACTTCTGGTCGGTCAGCCGCGCCAAGAAGATCGCGACGGACGCCCTCGGCCAGTACGACAGGCTGCGCGATCGCTGGCTGCGCGCCTACACCGACGCCGAAAAAGACCGCATCGAGGACGACATGCTCGTCATCCTCTCGCGGGGCATCGCCGACGTGCGCGACTCCGTCTCGGCCGAGCAGGGCGGCACCGGCTACAATGCGCGCCAGGTGTTCGACCTCGCCGACCGGGCCTGCCAGCGCTACGAGGATCTGCGCGATCAGTGGGCTCACACGAACAACCTCGACCGCCAGCGCGAGATCTCCAACCAGATGCAGACCCTCATCGTCGATGCCCTGAACCAGGTGAAGCGCGTCTCCCGCTTCGGCAACTAGGATCGCGCACCAAGCGCTCCAAGACCCTTCGCCAGGGGGCCCGTCCGGGCCCCCTGGTTCGTTGGGAGGGTTCAACCAAGCTCGTTTGTGGCATAATCTCTCCGGCTTGTCTGATACAACCCTGCCTGAGGTCCCATGTCCGCGAAGCGCCCCCTTGTCGCCCTGTTTCTGGCCGTCGCCGTGCTCGTCCCCACCCCGGCCATGGCCTGGGCGGATCACGACCTCCTGACCCGGGAGATCCTGCGCCCGGTCACCTGGCTCAATGCCTACCGCCATATCAAGGTCACCAAGTGGACCTACGGGGAGGTGGAAAAGGGCCCCATCTCGCCGGATTTCAAGCCCGTCTACATCGACAAGCTGGTCGGCGAGACCACCAACGCCCGCGAGATCCTGATCCGCTACGTGGACGAGCCGGACTGGGGCCTGGACGAGAAGCTCGAACTCTCGCCGCTTCAGACCTTGGCGGGCGGCAGCAAGGGTTATCGCCACCAGTGTTACCACTTTCTCAACGGCGCCCTCGAGGTCGGCGAGGCCCCCAAGCGGGCCAAGGCCTACTACGAGCTCGCCCGGATCGCGTTCCGCAAGCACGATCCCTACTGGGGCTTCCGGTATCTCGCCCGCTCGATCCATTACATGGAGGACATGGGCCAGCCCTACCACACCAACCCTATGCGCCTGAGCTACCTGTGGGACGCTAAGTTCAACCTCAAGAGCCTGACGACCCTCTGCTCGAACATGCACTACTACTACGAGTTCTTCGTCAGCTACCAGCTGCGCAAGCAGGCAGCGGCGGGCAAGGGCAAGTGGATCGGCGCCATCCAGGACGCGGAGCCCGGCGACGTGTTCGATCCGGAAGCGGCTGCGAGCGCGCTCGGCGACTTTTCCAGCGAGAATTCGGGCAAGCTGCTGGAGGCCTGCGATCATTTCTGGCCCAAGCGCGTCAAGAGCACCAAGGAGATCCGCGCCATTCGGCCGAGCGATCTCGAGCTCGTCGAGCCGCCCCCCTCGTACGCCACCATCGACGACGTCACCACCCTGCAACTGCACGTGACCAGCAAGATGGTGCGCGGCCTCATGTCCCTCGCCAAGCGGGACGTGCTGGTGGTCCCCACCTCGGATGAAGAAGAGTAGCGCTTTCTCTGCTTGCAATCAGCCTTTCAAATTGACGCCGCCCCCTCGTCTCGGCTATACTGTTAAATCTTGGCTAAGATTTTCAGGCCGGATGGTCTGATGGCTGCGGAGTCTCATGTTCGAATCGCTGAGCGATAAGCTTCAAGACGTCTTCAAGAAGCTGCGCGGGCAGGGCAAAATCACCGAGGAAAACATCTCGGAGGCCCTGCGCGAAGTTCGTCGTGCGCTCCTGGAGGCCGACGTGAGCCTCGCGGTCGTCAAGGAGTTCGTCTCCAAGGTCAAGGAGAAGGCCCTCGGCGTCGAGGTCATGCAGGGCCTCAACCCCGGTCAGCAGTTCATCAAGATCGTCAACGACGAGCTCGTGGAGCTGCTGGGCGGCGAGCGCGCGCCCCTGGCCGAGGCCCATCCCGGCCCCACCGTCATCCTGATGGCCGGTCTGCAGGGCTCCGGCAAGACCACCACCTCCGGCAAGCTCGCCCTGTACCTGCGCAAGAAGGGCCGCAACCCCCTCCTGGTCGCCTGCGACGTCTACCGTCCCGCGGCCATGAAGCAACTCGAGGTCCTCGGCAAGCAGATCAACATTCCCGTCTTCCTCCAGGAAGGCTCCACGGATCCGGTGGCGATCGCCACCGAGGCCATCCAGTTCGCCAAGACCAACGGCAAGGACTACGTCATCGTCGACACTGCGGGCCGCCTGCACGTCGACGAGGCGATGATGGACGAGATCCGCCGCCTCAAGGCCGCGTTGCACCCGCAGGAGATCCTCCTGGTGGTCGATGCCATGACGGGCCAGGACGCGGTCAAGATCGCCGAGAGCTTCCACCAGGCGCTCGACATCACGGGCGTGGTGCTCACCAAGCTCGACGGCGACACCCGCGGCGGCGCGGCCCTCTCGGTCAAGCAGGTCACGGGCCGTCCCATCAAGTTCGCCGGCGCCGGCGAGAAGCTCGACGCCCTGGAGCCCTTTCATCCGGATCGCATCGCGACGCGCATCCTCGGGATGGGCGACGTGCTCACCCTCATCGAGCGCGCCCAGGAGACCCTCGACGAGAACGAGGCCAAGCGCCTGGAGCAGAAGTTCCGCAAGGCCGAGTTCGACCTCGAGGACTTCGTCGCCCAGATGCGGCAGGTCAAGAAGCTCGGCTCCATGAGCCAGATCTTCGAGATGCTACCCATCGGCAAGATGCTCGGCGTCGACATCTCCAAGGAGCAGCTCGCCGAGGGCGAGGTGCAGCTCAAGCGGATCGAGACCATCATCAACTCGATGACCGCCAAGGAGCGTCGAAACCCCAAGATGATCGATATGTCGCGCAAGCGGCGCATCGCCAATGGCTCGGGAACGTCCATCCCCGAGGTCAACAAGCTGCTCAAGGACTTCGAGAACATGCGAGCGATGATGAAACAGTTCGGCAAGTTCGAGAAGCAAATGGGCAAGCGCATGCCCAAGATGCCGCCAGGCATGGGGGGCAATTTCCCGGGGAACTTCCCGTTCGGTCCCAAACGATAGTCCACTACGTTAGTCCAACACACAGCCATACGCTATGGCAAAGGAGGTGAAACACACATGGTTAAGATTCGCCTGAAGCGGGTCGGGGCGACCAAGCACCCGAAGTACCGCATGGTCGTGGCGGATGGCCGCGTGCGCCGCGATGGTCGCGTGATCGAGGAGATCGGCTTCTACGATCCCCAGAAGGAGCCCGCGGAGGTCCGTATCAACGAGGAAGCCGCTCTCAAGTGGCTCCGGAACGGCGCCCAGCCCACCGAGGTCGCTCGTGAGCTGCTGAAGAAGATCGGCGCGTTCGACAAGCTCGCCGCCAAGTAGGAGTTTCCATGGACCCCGTCGCCGTCGCCGAAACCATCCTGAAGGCCGTCGTCTCGCACCCCGAGGCGCTGGTCATCAACCGGTCGGATGATGAAGATGCCAT
>DATNQJ010000047.1:0-3224 GCA_036704085.1 Stenomitos sp. | reverse complement strand
AACATCCATGCACGTTCTGATGCTTGGGCTCAGCCATGTGTCCACCCCCGTCGAGGTGCGGGAGCGGGCGTCCATGGCGGGCAGCGACCTGCCAGGCTATCTGGCCCGCTTGCTGAATAAGCCCCAGGTCCTCGAGGCCGTGATCCTCTCGACCTGTAATCGAACCGAAATCTACGCCGTGGTGGAAACCCTGCCGGGCGGGCGCGAGTCGCTCGCCGCTTTTCTGCATGGAGAGACGGGGCTGGCCACGGAGACCCTCGAAGAGCACGCAGAGTTCCTGGCGGACCAGGAGGCGGTCGCCCACCTGTTCCGGGTGTCGGCGGGCCTCGAGAGCCTCGTCCTCGGCGAAGGTCAGATCCTGAGCCAGGTCAAGGATGCCTACAGCAAGGCCCTCGAGACGGGAGCCGCGGGCGTCCTGCTCGATCGGCTGTTCCGGGCGGCGGTGACCGCCGGCAAGCGCGTGCGCACCGAGACCGACATCGCCCGCGGGGCCGTCTCGGTCTCGTCGGCCGCCGTCGAGCTCGCGCGCCAGACCTTCGGCGACCTCACGGGCGCCTCGATCCTGCTGTTGGGCGCGGGCAAGATGAGCGAGCTCGCCGCCAAGCTCCTGAGCGGTTACGGCATCTCGGAAATCCGGGTGGCCAACCGCACCACCGAGACCGCCGAGCAGCTCGCCAAGAACGTGGGTGGCAAGGCCATCCCGTGGATCGACCTGGCGCCCAGCCTGGCCCAGTCCGACGTCGTCATCTGCTGCACGGGGGCTCCCCACTACGTCCTCAAGGCCGCCGACATGGAGCCCTTGATCGTGGGCCGTGAGCGCCCCATGGTGTTCATTGATATCTCCGTGCCCCGCAACCTGGACCCGGATCTGCGCCAGCTGTCCTGCATCCAGCTCTACGACATCGACGACCTGCAGTCGGTGGCCGATCGCAACCGCACCGAACGCGCCGGCATCGTCGACGAGGTGCTCGCGATCCTGGCCGACGAGACGGCGCAGTTCGAGGACTGGGTCAAGAATTTCCAGCTCACCCCGATGATCACCTCGCTGCGCGAGCGCGTCGGCTCCCTGCGCGAGATCGAGCTGCAGCGCTTCTGGGGCAAGCATGCCGACGGCTTCAGCCCGGAGCAGCGGGCGATGGTCGAGGAGATGACCCAGGCCCTCATCAACAAGATCCTGCACCAGCCGACCGCCGAGCTCAAGCGCATGAGCGGTCCGGAGCAGAAGCGCCATGCCTCGGCGCTCAAGGCGCTGTTCGGTCTCAAGGTCGAGAACCTGGCCGATCACTATCGCCGCAAGATCACCGAGCGCCGCAGCCGCATCTCGAACTAGTTCATCCAAACGAACGAGCCGCCCATCGGGCGGCTCGTCTTGCTAGGGACCGGGGGGTGCCGCCGGGGGGCGTACCAGCTGCGCCGGCTCGATCTGCTGATCCGCCCAGGGCACGTAGAGGTTCTGCACCAGGAGCATCAGGACGGCGGTCACGGGCACGGCCAGGACGGCGCCCAGGAGGCCCAGGAGCTGGCTGCCGATGAGCAGGGCGAGCAGCACCAGGATGGGCGGGACGTCCACGGCGCGCGAGTAGATGAGCGGCCCCAGGATGTTGCCCTGGATGAAGTTGCTCACGGCGAAGACCCCGATCACGAGCAGCACCAGCTTCCAGGAGACGGTGAGGGCGATGAGGCTCGCGATCACGATGCCTGTCAGGGAGCCCATGTAGGGAATGACGTCCAGGATGCCCGCGATGATGGCGATGAGCCAGGCGTAGGGCAGCCCGATGAGGGAGAGCCCGATGGAGAGCAGGATCGCGAGCGACGACATGCTCGTCATGAGCCCCCGGACGTAGGCGCCGAGGCGCTCGGCGACGGGCTCGAACTGGGCGGCGATGAGCGGTCGGTGGCGAGCAGGCACGAGCCGCAAGAGCCCCTGTTGCAGCTGATCGCCGCCGATGAGCAGGTAGAGGGTCATGAGGGCCACGGCGAAGACGTTGACCGCGACGTTGAGCGCCCCCAGGGTGTAGGCGAGCCCCGTCTGGATCCAGCCGGTGATGCGCTGGGAGAGCCAGGTGCTCACCTGGGAGCTGAGGCGGCTCGTCTCGGGCAGGACATGGAAGCGGGCCTGGAAGACCATGATCCGATCGAGCCACGACTGGAACATGGCGCTGTAGGTCGGCAGGTTGCTCGCGAAGGTCTGGGCCTGGTCCAGGACGACGGGCACCACCAGGAGGCCGAGCAGGGCCAGCACGCCCACCGCGGCGATGACGACCATGAGGACGCCGAGGGGCCGCGGGATGCGGAGCCGTTGAAGGTAGCCCACCACCGGGGAGAGGGCGGAGGCGATGAGGATGGCGATCAGGACGAGGGCGAGCAGGGTCTTGAACTGTGCCACGAAGGCGAGGGCGAGCAGCAGGGCGATCGCGAGCACCAGGGTGCGCGGGGCGATCGCGACGGTCAAGACGCGTCTGGCCATGCACGCAGTTTGGCATGCCGCCCCGCGGGGGCGACATGCCAAACTGCACGATCTCGTCGGGTTAGTTTGCCTGCGGCAGGCGCTCCAAAAGGACGATCCGCTCGCACTGAGGGCAGTTCAACAGCGAGGTGACGGAGCCTTTGGGGTAGACGATGTCTTTGATCAACTGGGCTTCTAGCGAGCCGCATTCGGGACAGATGGTCACGGGAACCTCCAGGACGCGATATCAAAAGGATGGAGTGGTTGGAGATTGTGTACCCGTCAGAAGGGGGCTAAAACCGAGCAAGGGCGCCTTTTTGATACAAAGACGCCGCCGGAACTTCCGGCGGCGTCTTCGATGCGGCGATCTAGTAGGCTTGGGAGTAGAGATCCTGCTGGATCCGGGCGTACTCGGAGGAGGTCATCTCCGAGTTGTTGTAGAGGCTGCGCAGGGTGTCCAGGCGCGAACTCAGCGAGTAGCCGCGGGCGTCGATCAGGAGCTGGTCCACGGCCTGGCTCGTGAGGTACCGCTCGAGCGAGCTGTACTCCGAGGCCGTCATCGAGGTCGAGTAGTAGAGACGGCGCAGATCGTCCCGGGCCGACAGGAAGTTGTACTTGATGTCGGTCGGGTTGCTCGCCGCAGGCAGCGTGCGGACGTCACCGTAGTAGCGGCCCGGGTAGGTCGGCACCGGGAACGGGTAGTAGCGCGGAGTGGGGTACGGGTAGTAGCTGCCGCCGGGGTAATAGGGATCGACCGGAGGACGCGAGGGATAGTAGC
>DATNQJ010000046.1:0-7534 GCA_036704085.1 Stenomitos sp. | reverse complement strand
AGCGGCCGCCCGGCTTCAGGACCCGCTTGGCCTCTGAGAGGGCCTTGTCCAGGTCGCTGACGTTGCGCAGCCCGAAGCCCACCGTGTAGGCGTCGAACCGGTCGTCCTCGAAGGGAAGCGCCATGGCATCGCCCTGCATCCACTGGATCGCGGGGCCGTCCCAGGGCCGCTCCTGCGCCTTCTCGAGCATGCCGGGCGAGAAGTCCAGTGCCGTGACGGCACCGCCGGGCCACGAGGCCCTGGCATGCAGGAAGGCGAGATCGCCGGTGCCCGTGCAGACATCCACGCAGTGCGAGCCCGGCTTGACGCGCGCCAGCTCGATGACCGTGCGCTTCCAGGCACGGTGTCGACCGGCGGTCATCAGGTCGTTGACCCGGTCGTAGGCGCCCGAGATGCGGTCGAACATCCCGCGGACGTAGAGGGGCTTCTCTTCGGCGGTGGGCAGGTTAAACGGCATGGGGCGTGAGCTCCACCGTGGCGAGGGTCTCGCGGAGGGTCAGGCCGCGGGCCTGCTCCACCATCCGGTCCAGGTAGGCCAAGAGTTCGGTCTTGGCCTGACCCTCGGGGAACACGTCCAGGCAAGCGCGGGCCCGCTCGGCTTCCTCTTCGAGCCAGACGATCGCCTTGCGGTAGACGTGCGGCGTGAAGAGCAGGTCCTTCAGCTCCGGCAGGATCTCGCTCGGGAAGGGCGTGAGCATGGCGCGCAGGCGCGGGCCCACTTCCGGGTCCTCCAAGGCGGCGATGACCGGCAGGGTGATCGAGCCCACGAGCAGGTCCTGGCCGACGGGCTTGCCTGCGAGCTCGGCCGAGCTCGACCAGTCGAGCAGGTCGTCGAACATCTGGAAGAGGCGGCCCAGGTGGAAGCCGAACTTCCGAGCGGCCTTCGAGATTTCCCCTTCCTGGCCGCTCAGGATGGCCGCGCCCTCGCAGGCGAGCTCGAATGGGCCCGACGTCTTGAGCGCCATGCGCTCGAGGTAGGCCTCCTGGGTCACGTCCAGGTTGAAGAGCTGCTCGTCCTGCAGGTACTCGCCTTCGCAGAGGCCGCCGAGCACTTCGGACATGCGCTGGTTGAGGTAGTGGTGGCCCAAAGAGGCGATGATGCCGCAGCTCTTGGCCAACAGGAAGTCGCCCGCGAGCACGGCGGCCTTGGCGCCCCACTTCGAGTGGACGGCGGGCACTCCGCGGCGCAGCTCGGCCTCGTCGAGGATGTCGTCGTGGATCAGGGACCCGACGTGTAGCAATTCGACGGCCTCGGCCAGGTGCTCGTGCGCCAGCGAGATGGTCCCTTCCGGGCTCGCGGCCTGGCCGACCAGACGGGCGCAGCGCGGGCGGATCGACTTGCCCTCGACCCCCAAAAGATGGGAGGCGGCCTTGAAGAGGCGCTCCTGCTGGGACATGACGTTCTCGATCAAGCCGTCACGGAACGTCTTGCGCGGAGCGTTCGACACGGTCTTCATCATAGGATGGCTACCTCCTGGAGGTTGAGGTTCCGCACCCGCCGAACCATTTCGGCGAGCGCGGGAAAATCGAGGGCTTGAGTGGCGTCACTGCGGGCACATGCCGGATCGGGATGGCACTCGACCAAGAGGCCATGAGCGCCAGCAGCCATCGCGCCCAGGGCCAGAGGGAGCACGTAGGGGCTGGAACCCGCCGCGTGACTCGGATCGACGTAGATGGGGAAGGGCGTCATCTCCCGGATGAAGGGGATCGCCCCCAGATCGAGGGTGAAGCGCTTGAGCGGGTTGGGCGTCCGGATGCCCCGCTCGCAGAAGATGACATGGGGCGCGCCCGCGATCAGCAGGTACTCGGCGGCCCAGAGCCACTCGGACGGCGTGGCGGAGAGGCCGCGCTTCAGAAGGACAGGCTTGCCAGTGGCCGCCACCCGCTGCAGGAAATGCGGGTTGTGCATCTGGCGGGCGCCGATCTGGACGATGTCCAGGAGGGATGCGATCGCTTCCATGTCGTCGGAGTCGACGACCTCGCTGATGGCCCGGAGACCGTAGCGATCGCAGGACTCGCGCAGCCACTCGGCCGCTTGCAGGCCGGCGCCCTGGAAGTCATAGGGCGACGTGCGGACCTTGTGGGTGCCGCCGCGCATCCAGCCGATGTTCAACGTGGACAGGAAATGGGCGACCTCGTCGGCGACGGCCGCGCTCTCGACCGAGCAGGGGCCCGCGACGATGTCGGGCATGCGGCCCGGGAAGGGCCAGGGCGCATCCTCGGCACTTTGCCGGGTGGCGCGCTGGGGTTGGGCGTGAGTCGGCTCGACGGAAGCCACCGCGGGGTCGAAGGCCAAGCTCTGCCGAACATGGAACGGCACGAACGGATCCTCGACGAGGATCAGCTGCCCCCCGTCCAGGACGCGGCTCGCATGGCCAAGACGGGTGAGCCAGGATCGTAAGCGCGTTGCCTCCGTGCGGTCTGAAAGCTTGATGAGCACGGGCATCTCCTCCGAGACGATCGAGCGAAGCCTAGTCAGTTCGCCCATTCCGGACTAGCTTAACACGCAGATTACCAACTTTCAAATCTTTTTGAAATCCGAAAAATATGCGATATTTGACTCGTGTCGGGGCGCTTCAAAGTGACAGGAGTCCTTGCTTGCGGACTAGCAGCAAACCCAGTCTTGTGCCGACCTGGCCCCAAACGCTACGCTTGGCTCTCGAAAGTGCCGAACGGAGCGGGGTTTCGGTCGTCGTCGCCGTCTCACGCCCCCTCCAGGCCGGAGAACGGACCCGCCTGGCCCGGGTGGCCCGGGTGTTTCCCCAGGTCGGCTGGGCCGAGGTCGACCGGGAGTGGCTCGGGCTCGGCGCCGTCGATGAGCTGATCACCTGGGATCCCACCGAGGTGCTCGCCGCATGCGACGCGGTGAGCGATCGCCTCACCCAGGTCCATGCCGACCCCGAGACCCGCGCGGAGCTGCGCTACTTCGGGGGCATCGCCTTCGATCCGACCTCGCCGCCCCACCCGGCCTTCCCCGAAGGGGCCCCTGCCCGCTTCGTCCTGCCCCAGATTCTTTTGCACCGCGACCTGACGGATCCCGCGCGCTCGCGGGCGACCATCCTGCTGCGCGCCATGCCCGGGGAGTCCCTCGATCACCTGAAGGATCGCTTCGAGGAGGGCTTCGAGCGCGTGAAGCTCTGGCAGGAAAGCGCCCGGGGCATCCCCGAGGTCGCGCTTGGCGCCCGGCGGGTGGCGGATCCCGAGGCGCGATCGCGCTGGGTCGGCGTCATCCGATCGGCCCTCGCAGGCATCGACGAGGTCCAGAAGGTGGTCCTCGCGCGCCAGATCCCCTTGACCTCGAGCGAGCCCCTCGACCCGTGGGCCCTGATGGATCGCTTCGACACCAGCGTCCCCGGCTACCGCTTCTGCTTCCGGTTCGACGAGGGGGCGTCCTTCGTGGGGGCCACCCCGGAGCGGCTGGTGTGGCTGGAGGGCCGCACGGCCCACGTCGATTGCCTGGCGGGCACCATCGCCCGCGGCGCGACGCCGGAGGAGGATGCGGCGCTCGCGGCCCAGCTGCTGTCGAGCGAGAAGGACCGCCGCGAGCAGGGCTTCGTGGTCCAGGCGGTGCGAGAGGCCCTCGAGCCCCTGTGCGAGGACCTCGTCGTGCCCGAGGTGCCCACCATCCGGAAGACCCCGACGGTGCAGCACCTCGACTCTCCGGTGCATGGCACCTTGCGTGCCGGCGTGTGCCTCTCCGATCTGCTTTCGGTCATCTATCCGACTCCGGCGGTGTGCGGCGTGCCCCGCGAAGCGGCACGGTTAGCCATTCGTAAGTTGGAAGAACGGCCGCGCGGCTGGTATGCTGGAGCGGTCGGCTGGGTCGGCTCGTCTGGGGCCGATTTCGCGGTCGGGATTCGCTCGGCCATCCTGTCGCCGGATGGCGCGATCGCCTTCGGAGGGGGAGGCATCGTGGCGGGCTCGGATCCGGAGGCCGAGTTCGAAGAGACCGAGCGCAAGGCGCTCAGTCTCATCAGGCTGCTGGAAGGATGGAGGACGTGAACGCTCCGAACCTCAACGCGCTTTGGGCCGAGGTCCTGATCGAGACCTTGTACGCAGCGGGCGTCCGCGACGTCTGCGTCACGCCGGGCTCACGCTCGACCCCCCTGGCCTACGCCGTTGACGCCCATCCGGGGATTCGCCCCTTCGTGCACCTGGATGAGCGTGCGTCCGCCTTCTTCGCCCTCGGCCTGGCCAAGGCCACGGGCCGTCCGGTGGCCCTGGTCTGCACGTCCGGGACGGCTGCGGCGAACTACTATCCCGCCGTCATCGAGGCCTCCCTATCAGGCGTTCCCTTGATCGTGCTGAGCGCCGATCGACCGCTCAGCCTCCGGGACACCGGCGCCCCGCAGACCGTCGACCAGGTCCGCATGTTCGGCTCCTACGTCCGCTACTACGCCGAGACCCCGCTGCCGGAGACGGCTCTGCCGGCGCTCCGTCGCCTGGCCGCGAGCGCGGCTCAGGCCTGTGCGCTGGCTTGCTCGCATCCCCGGGGCCCGGTACAGCTGAACGTCCCCTTTGCCGACCCGCTTCCCCCCTTGCCCTCGGGCGATCCTGCGCTGCCGTCCTTGGCCGCGATCATGGAAGGTACCCTGCCATACGAGATCCGGGGCCGGATCCTTCCGAACGAGCGCGCCGTGAGCGATCTGGCCGTGCGGCTCGCGAAGCTGGAGCGGGGGCTCATCGTGGCCGGGCCCGAGATCGACGAGGGGGCAGCACCCTGGATCCTGGAGCTGGCTCGTCGCCTGGGCTACCCGGTGCTCGCGGACCTGGCCTCCGGAGTGCGCTTCCGGGATGGCGCCGGGGCAGTGGTGTGCGCGCACAGCGAGGCCATCCTCCGCTCTCAAGCTCTGAGCGGCCTGGCACCCGAGGTGGTGCTGCGCGTGGGCGGGCTGCCGACCTCGGCGACCTTGAACGCTTACCTCGCACGGACTGCCCCGCTGGTCGTCGCCCTGCAGTCCGATTTCCAGCGCCATGATCCCGAAGCCCTCGTCACGTTGACCCTGCAGGGGGAGCCGGAAGAGACGCTCGGGCGCCTCTGCAACTATCTGGCGCCGCAGAAGGCCCCCACGAGCTGGCTGGAGCGCTTCCAGCAGGCGGATGCGGCCGCGAGCGCGGCGCTCGGCGCCGTGACGGTCGAGGCCACCGAGGCCCTTGCGGTGCAGGCGGCCATCGCGGCCATGCCGCGTGGCAGTGCCGTGTTCCTGTCGAACAGCATGCCCATCCGCTTCGCCGATTCGCTCTGCGACGTGGCGGCGTCGGACCTGCGGGTGCTGGTCAGTCGGGGGGCCAACGGGATCGACGGCATCACCTCGACGGCGCTCGGCATCGCGGCTGGCCTCGGCCGTCCCACCCTGCTGGTCACGGGTGACGTCGCCTTCCTGCACGACCTCGGAGGCCTGTTGGGCGCCCGCCACCTCAGCGCGCCCTTCGTGGCCCTGGTCTTGAACAACGACGGCGGCGGCATCTTCTCGCATCTGCCGATTTCGCAGTGCAAGGACATCTTCGAGCCTTACTGGGGCACGCCGCATGGCTGCCGGTTCGAGGCCGCGGCCGGCATGTTCGGCTTCGACTATGCGGTGGCCTCGACGCCCGAAGCGGTCGAGGCCCTGGTGGCCAACCTAGCTACGGGTTCCAAGCCCCTGCTCATCGAGGTGCCGACCGAGCGCGAGGCGCAGACGCTTGCCTACAAGGACCTCATGCGGGCCATGACCGAGGCCGCCGACCGCGCGCTGCTCCAAGAGGCCGCGTCATGAACACCGTCCGCCTCGAAGCCGGGGACTTGATGTGGCGGATCCGGACCTGGGGGCATCCCATGCGTCCGGCCATCGTCTTCCTGCACGGCTTCACCTGGGACGGTGCCGCGTGGGCGCCTGTCGCCGAGGCGCTCTCGGATCGCTTCTACTGCGTGGCTCCGGACTTGCCGGGCCACGGGGCCACCTCGTGGCCCGAGCCGACCGCCGAGTGGTCCTTCGACCGGGTGGTGGACGCGCTCTTGGCCGTCCTCGTAAAGCTCAACCTCGTGGCCCCGCACGTGGTCGGTTACTCGATGGGCGGGCGTCTCGCCCTGCGCCTGGCCTTGCGGCATGCGATTCCCATGGAGCGCCTCGTCTTGATCGGGGCGTCCGCCGGCCTGGAGCACCCCCACGATCGTTCGGACCGGGTTCGCTCGGACGCCGAGCTTGCCCAGCGCCTCGTGAGCGAGGGGATGGAAGCCTTCCTGGACCGCTGGATGGCGCTTCCGCTCTTCGAGACCATGCGTTCGCTCGACCCCGCGCTGCTCGCGAAGCTAAATGCCGGGCGCGCAAACCAGCATCCCGGTGGTCTGGCCGCGTCGCTTGCGACCATGGGCACGGGCAGCCAGCCCTACCTCTTGGAGGCCCTGTCCGGCCTTCCCATGCCGACCATGCTCGTGGTCGGCGAGCACGATCAGAAGTTCCGCGCCATCGCCGAGCAGATGTACGCCAGGTTGCCGCAGGGCCGCCTGGAGGTGCTTCCGGGCTGCGGCCATTCCATTCCCTTCGAGCGACCGGAGGCTCTTTCGGCGCTCTTGACCACGTTTTTCACCGAGGCGCCCCTGGCGACCTCGCTCACCTAGAAGGAGACACACATGCTCGAGCTTGCCGCCATCCCGCAGTGGGAAACGGTTCGTGAGTTTACGGACATCAAGTACCAGAAGGCGGAGGGGATCGCCAAGATCACCATCAACCGGCCCGAGGTCCGCAACGCCTTCCGTCCGCAGACCCTGTTCGAGCTGACGGCCGCCTTCAACGACGCCCATGAGGACCCGAACGTCGGCGTCATCATCCTGACGGGCGAGGGTCCCCTGGCGTTCTGCTCGGGCGGTGACCAGCGCATCCGGGGCAACGAGGGCTACGTCGGCTTCGACGGCGTGCCGCGCCTCAACGTGCTCGATCTCCAGAAGAAGATCCGCTCGCTGCCCAAGCCGGTGGTCGCCATGGTGGCGGGCTACGCCGTCGGCGGCGGCCACGTCCTGCACCTGGTCTGCGACCTGACGATCGCGGCGGACAACGCCCGCTTCGGCCAGACCGGTCCCCGGGTGGGCAGCTTCGACGGCGGCTTCGGCGCGAGCTACCTGGCCTCCATCGTGGGCCAGAAGAAGGCGCGCGAGATCTGGTACCTGTGCCGCCAGTACGATGCCCAGCAGGCGCTGGACATGGGCCTGGTCAACACGGTCGTGCCCCTCGATCAGCTCGAGGCCGAGACGGTGAAGTGGTGCCGCGAGATGCTGCAGCACAGCCCGCTCGCCATGCGCCTGCTCAAGAGCGCCTTCAACGCGGACCTCGATGGTCAGGCGGGCATCCAGGAGCTCGCGGGCAACGCGACCCTGCTCTACTACATGTCGGAGGAGGCCCAGGAGGGCCGCAACGCCTACGTCGAGAAGCGCAAGCCCAACTTCACGCGCTTCCCGCGCCGTCCGTAGGGAGCGGAGTCCCTTCGGGGATTGAATCCCCCCACCCTACCCCGCCCCACCGGGGGGCGGGAAGATCCTCCCAGGGTGGGAAAGGTGACA
>DATNQJ010000045.1:0-3272 GCA_036704085.1 Stenomitos sp. | reverse complement strand
GATCCGACCTCGTGCGGCCCGGCAAGTGCCGGGCCGTATCCCCTTGATGCGCGCGTTTGCTGGTAGAACCGGGCAGCGTAGGGTAGAATACAAGCATCTTGGTGACATTTTTCAAAGGCAGGCGCCATGCATCGTTCCATTCCGCTTGAAGACGGCCGCGAAGCACACATGCGGCGGGCCACCGTCGCGGATAGTCAGGCCATTTTCGACCTGTACGACGAGGTCTACCAGGGTGCGTATACCCTGGACATCGTCAACAAGGACGACCACCGGGACCGCGCCCTGTCGGATCCCAATTGCTACTGGCTCATCAACGAGTGCGAGGGTCGGGTCGTCGGCTCGGTCATCTTCGAGGTGGACGAGTCCCACCGCGCGGGCAAGGTCTTCGCCGCGGTGGTCCACCCGGACTTCCGGCGCCACGACCTCATGTACGTCACCATCTCGAACGGCATCGACATCCTGATGAACCGCGATCGCCTGGTGGACGTCATCTACGCGACCACCCGCACGGCGAGCATCGGCCCGAGCAAGCTCCTCAAGAAGCTGGGCTTCGTGAGCCTGGGCATCTTCCCGAACGTCCACCGGCTCGCCGAGTACGAGACCCACGGCCTCTCGGCCCTCTTCCACCCGGATGCCTTCGAGAAGCGCCGGCGCCTGCCGCGCCTCATCCCCGAGGTCGAGGGCTTCTACCGCATCATCCGGCACACGTTCCACCTGGAGCCCGCCGAGATCTTCCCCTTGCTCGACGTGCCCCGACTTCGCATCGTGCGGGGCGAGGCGGTCCTGAAGGCCTACCAGGAGGCCAAGGCCAACCAGGAGTTGCTCTGCGACTTCTTCCCCTTTCACGAGCCGAACTTCCTCTTTCAGAGCGAAGACGGCGCCATCAAGGCCTTCGTCAACTACGAGGGCAAGGATGGGCATGGTGTGGTCGTGGGCCTCAAGGCGTCGCTCATGGATCTCAAGAACGCCCTGAAGGCCACCTTCCAGTCGGCCCAGAAGGTGGGCGTCGACTACCTGGAGATCCTGGTGGACGCCTACGAGCCCGACATGCAGCGGGCGGCCCTGTGGGCCCAGTTCCTGCCGTGCGCCTACTTCCCGAGCATGGAGGAGCGTGACGACGGCACCCGTCGGGACTACCTGGTCTTCGCACGCAGCACCTTGCCCCTCAACTTCTCTAACGTCCAGATGACGCCGCGCGATCGGCAGTTCCTCGACGTCTACCTCCAGAACACCGAGTACCGGAACCTGGTGGTCAAGATGCACTTCGCGGATCCCCTGGATGAAGACGAGGCCCTGGTGTGATCGCGGACATTCCCCTCGACGCCGTCGAAACCCTCGACCGGGAGGCCCTCGAGGCCCTTCAGCACCGCAAGCTCGCGCATCTCTTGCGCCTGGCCAAGGAGCGATCGCCCTTCTACGCCCGTCACCTGCAGGGCGTCGATCTCGACGGGGCCTGGTCGCTCGAGACGGTGCCGATGCTCACCAAGGAGCTTCTGATCGCTCACTCGCCGCCCGAGAGCACGGAGCTTTTGACTGCGGAGCTCGCCTCAGCCTACGTCTTCCGCAGCGGAGGCACGACGGGCAGCCCCAAGTTCTCGCCCTTCAGCTTCGACGAGGTCCGGCGCATCACCGGTATGTTCCTGCGGACCTACGGGGCGGCGGGCCTCCGGCCCACGGACCGGGTGGCGAACCTCTTCGCTGCCGGCAGCCTCTACGCGAGCTTCGTCTTCATCAATCGGTTGCTGGAGGAGATGGGCTGCCTGAGCTTCCCCTTCACGGGCAACGCGCCCGCCGAGGTGGTGGGCCGCCACATGGAGCTCTTCCCCATCAACACCCTGGTGGGCTTCCCGACCTGGCTGCTCGAGGTGGTGCAGCGCCTCTCGCCCGAGGCACAGGCCAAGATCGAGAAGATCTTCTATGCGGGCGAGCACCTCTATCCCGAGGAGCAGGCCTACCTGCACGAGCACTTGCCCAACCTGCAGGTCCTGGCGTCGGCCGGCTACGGGGCCGTGGACACGGGCATCATGGGGTTCCAGTGCCAGCACTCGACCGGCTCGGTGCATCACGTCCACGGCGACCAGGTGCTGTTCGAGATCGTGGACCCCGCGACCATGCGCCCGGTCACTGGCGAGGAAGAGGGCGTCCTGCTCATCACCACCCTGGACCGCTTCCTGATGCCCGTCATCCGCTACGCCATCGGCGATCGCGCCCGCTGGGTGGAGGCGCCCTGCGCCTGCGGCCGCACGCTGCCGCGCTTCGCCCTGTTGGGGCGTAACGACGACCTGCGCATCGGCTACGCGACGGTGGCGAGCGACGAGGTCATGCGGGCGGTGGGCGAGCACGCGGCGCTCACGAGCACCGTCCAGATGATCAAGGAGCGCGAGGACATGCGCGATCGCCTGATCGTGCAGGCGGAGGCCCGCACGGAGTTCGCGGGCGACCGCGAGACCCTTGCGTCCGACCTCAAGGCCTCGATCTTCCGCCACAAGCCGGACCTGTACAAGCTCGTGCAGACGGGCCACGTCCACGACGTGACGGTCCAGGTGCTCAGCCTCGGCGAGATTCCGCGCATGCCCGTGACGGGCAAGGTCCGTCGCACGGTGGATCGCACGCTCGACTCGTAATCAGGAGGGCCCATGGCCACGCTGAAAGCTACCCCCGCGCTCGATCGCTACATGGCGCTCTCGGGCATCTACGAGACCTCCGCCGAGCACGATGCGGCCTTCGTCGCGGCCATGCAAGAAGCCCTCGCCTGGCATCTGGAGCACCACGAGGCCTATCGCGAGCTGTGCCGTCAGGCAGGATTCGCGCTGGAGAACCTCCGCACCATCGCGGACGTGCCCCGGGTGCCGCACGTCTTCGTCAACGTCTTCAAGACCCACGAGCTGCTGTCCATCGACCGTTCGGCGATCGCGCTGAACCTCACCTCCAGCGGCACCACCGGCCAGAAGAGCCAGATCTTCTTCGATGCCGACTCGCTCCGACGGGGCCTCGAGATGGTCGATCGGGCCCACGAGGAGATGGGGCTCTACCGCCCGGAGTTACCCACCAACTACGTCATCTTCGCCTACGACCCCGACGAGGCCAAGAACGTGGGCACGGCCTTCACGGACTCGAACATCACCAAGTTCGCCCCCAAGAAGCGCGCGTACCACGCGCTGCGCTGGGACGAGGCGACGAGCTCCTTCACCTTCCGCGAGGCCGAGACGCTCGCGGTCATCCAGTCCTACGCCGAAGAGGGACTCCCCGTCCGTTTCCTGGGCTTTCCCGCC
>DATNQJ010000044.1:0-7619 GCA_036704085.1 Stenomitos sp. | reverse complement strand
CGTCGCAAGGTCGTCAAATAGGCGTCTCAAGCCTCTTCAGGGCAAAGCCCCGAGCTAGCGCTCGGGGCTTTGCCCGTTTGGCTTTATCTCGAAGCCGAGATCCGGTAGCATGAGGAGTTCAACGCCGTCCAACATCGCCATCGACCGAGGAGATGCCCGTGACCCCAACCGACTTGTCGGCAGCTCAGTTGGCCGACCAGCTGCGTACCAAGCAACTCACCGCCGTCGAGGCCGCCGAAGCGGCCTTCCAGCGGATCGAGGCCCTCGAGCCCCAGATCGGCGCCTTCGTCACCCTGACCCGGGAAGAGGCCCTCCAGGAGGCTGCCGAGATCGACCGCCGCCGCCAGGCGGGCGAGGTCCTCGGTCCGCTCTCGGGCGTGCCGATGGCCACCAAGGACAACCTCTGCACCCGGGGCGTCGCCACCACCTGCGCGAGCCGCATGCTCGAGCGCTTCGTGCCGCCCTACGACGCCACGGTCGTCGCCAAGCTGCGAGCGGCCGGCCTCGTCACCGTCGGCAAGGCGAACATGGACGAGTTCGCCATGGGATCCTCCACCGAGAATTCGGCGTTCCAGCCCACCCGCAACCCCTGGGATCCCGCGCGTGTGCCGGGCGGATCCTCGGGCGGCTCGGCGGCCGCGGTCGCCGCGGGCATGGTGCCCCTGGCGACGGGCACCGACACGGGCGGCTCGATTCGCCAGCCGGCCGCCCTGTGCGGCATCGTCGGCATGAAGCCCACCTACGGCCTGGTTTCCCGCTTCGGGCTCATCGCCTTTGCGAGCAGCCTGGACCAGGTGGGCCCCATGACCCGCGACGTACGGGACAACGCCCTCTTCCTGCAGGCCATGGCGGGCCACGACCCGCAGGACTCCACCTCGCTCGACGTCTCGATCCCCGACTACGCGTCCTTCTTGACCGGCGACGTCAAGGGCCTGCGCATCGGCCTCATCTCGGAACTCTCGGGTGACGGCATCGCGCCCGAGGTCCGCGCGGCCGTCGAGCAGGCCGCCCAGGTGCTGCGGGAGCAGGGAGCCCTCGTCGAGCCCGTGAGCCTGCCCACCAGCCGGCACGGCATCGCCGCCTACTACCTGGTCGCCACCGCCGAGGCGAGCTCCAACCTGGCGCGCTACGACGGCATCAAGTACACGATCCGCGTCGAGGGCGACGACCTGGTCGACACCTACCTCAAGACCCGGGCCGCGGGCTTCGGCAGCGAGGTCAAGCGCCGTATCATGCTCGGCACCTACGCCCTGTCGAGCGGCTACTACGACGCCTACTACAAGCAGGCCCAGCAGGTCCGCACCCGCATCCGCGAGGATTACGCCCGCGCGTTCGAGCGTTTCGACCTGCTCTTGAGCCCGACGACGCCCTCGACGGCCTTCATGCTCGGCGAGAAGACGGCCGATCCGCTCGAGATGTACCTCAGCGACATCGCGACGGTCTTGGCGAATCTGGCGGGCATCCCGGCGCTGTCGCTGCCCGGAGGCTTCGATGCCGACGGCCTGCCCATCGGCCTGCAGCTCCAGGGCCCGGCCCTGTCGGAAGGCACGCTGTACCGCGCGGCCTACGCCTTCGAGCAGGCCACCGCACACCACCTGCGTCGTCCCGAGCTCTTGGCTGCCAGGACCTAGAGGAGAATCCCATGGCGTATACGGACAAGTACGAAGCCGTCATCGGCCTCGAGGTGCACGTCGAGCTCTCGACGGAGACCAAGATCTTCTGCGGCTGCCCGGCCAAGTTCGGCGGCGAGCCCAACACCCACGTCTGCCCCGTGTGCCTGGGGCTGCCCGGAGCCCTTCCGGTGCTGAACCAGACGGTCCTCGAGTACGCGATCCGAGCGGGCCTGGCCCTGAACGGCCACATCGCCGAGCGCTCCAAGTTCGACCGCAAGAACTACTTCTATCCCGACCTCCCCAAGGGCTACCAGATCTCCCAGTACGACCGGCCCATCATGGAGCGCGGCTGGCTCGACATCGAGCCCGAGACGGGCAAGAGGCGGATCGGCATCACGCGCCTGCACATGGAAGAGGACGCGGGCAAACTCGTGCACCAGGGGGCCGCGAACCTCGCAGGCTCCAGCTACTCCCTGGCGGACTTGAACCGCGCGGGCGTGCCCCTGTGCGAGATCGTCTCGGAGCCCGAGCTGCGCACCCCGGAGGAGGCCCGGCTCTACATGCAGGAGCTGCGGAACATCCTCGTCACCATCGGTATCACCGACGGCAAGATGGAGGAGGGGTCGCTGCGCTGCGACGTGAACGTGAGCCTCCGCCCCAAGGGGACCGAGGCCTTCGGCACCCGTGCCGAACTCAAGAACATCAACTCCTTCCGGGCGGTCCAGAAGGCCCTCGAGTACGAGCTGGAGCGGCAGGCCAAGGTCCTCGACGAGGGCGGCCGCGTCGTGCAGGAGACCCGTACCTGGAGCGAGGAGCGCGGCGTGACCGTGTCCATGCGCTCCAAGGAGGAGGCGCACGACTACCGCTACTTCCCGGATCCCGACCTCTCGGATCTGGAGGTGAGCCGCGAGTGGGTCGAGACCCTCCGCGCGGCCCTGCCCGAGCTGCCTGCCCAGCGCCGCGAGCGGTACATGGAACATGTGGGCCTGCCCGCCTACGATGCGGGCGTGCTGACGGACAACCTGGAACTCGCCCAATACTTCGATTCGGCGATCGCAGGCTCATCCAACCCCAAGGGCATTGCCAACTGGCTGATGGGCGACGTGGCGGCCTACCTCAACACCAACGCCAAGAGCCTCGCGGAGCTCGCCATGCAGCCGCCTCAGCTGCGCCGGCTGGTCGAGATGATCGACCAGGACGTGATCAGCGGCAAGATCGCCAAGCAGCTCATCCGCCAGATGCTCGAGAGCGGCAAGGACCCCGACGCGCTGGTCGCGGAGATGGGGCTGAGCCAGATCTCGGACGAGAGCGCGATCGTCGAGGCCATTCGCCAGGTGCTCGCGGCGCATCCGAGCCAGGTCGCCGACTACCATGCCGGCAAGACCAAGGTCGTCGGCTACCTGGTCGGCCAGGTCATGCGCCAGACCCAGGGCCGCGCCAAGCCCGACGCCGTCAACCGCTTGATGGCCGTGGAGCTCGAGAAGTCGGGCGTCTGATCCCGGGCCCTCCCTCCAACGTACCAACCAACCTGACAGGACGTGGCATGAAGTACCTTTACCTGCTGTTGCTCTTCATCCCCATCAGCCTCACGGCCGAGCTCCTCCATTGGGATCCGACCGTCATCTTCCTCACGAGCAGCCTGGCCATCGTGCCCCTCGCGAAGCTCATGGGCTACGCGACCGAGGAAATCGCCCTCAAGGCGGGCCAGGGCATCGGCGGCCTCTTGAACGCCACCTTCGGCAACGCCGTCGAGCTCATCATCGCCATCATGGCCCTCCAGCGCGGCCTGGTGGGCGTGGTGCAGGCCTCCATCACGGGCTCCATCCTCGGCAACATCCTCCTGGTCCTGGGCCTCTCGGTGCTCATGGGGGGCATCAAGTACAAGAAGCAGACCTTCAATCAGACGGTCGCGGGCACCAACGCCGCCATGCTGACGCTCTCGGTGGTGGCGCTGCTCATCCCGGCGGCCTTCGTCCTCACCTCGCCGGCCAACGTCGCCGTCCGGGGCGTCCAGAACCTCTCGCACTGGGTGGCCTTCGTCCTCTTGATCATCTACGGCCTGAGCCTGCTCTTCTCCCTGGGCACCCACTCGCACCTGTACGACGGCAGCAGCCACGGCGAGGGCGTCGAGGAGCCCAAGCTCTCCATGCCGAAGGCCATCGCCCTGCTCTTGGTGGCGACCGGCCTGGTGGCCCTCGAGAGCGAGTTCCTGGTCGGCTCCATCGAGGCCGTCACCCACCAGTGGGGCCTCTCGGAGCTGTTCATCGGCGTCATCCTGATCCCGCTCATCGGCAACGCCGCAGAGCACCTGACGTCCGTCACGGTGGCCATGAAGAACAAGATGGACCTGAGCCTGGGCATCGCGGTGGGCTCCAGCCTCCAGATCGCCCTCTTGGTCGCGCCCATCCTGGTGCTGGTCGGCTGGGCCATCGGCCAGCCCCTCACCCTGCACTTCAACCTGTTCGAGGTCGTGGCGATCGCCGCCGCCGTCGCCATCGCCAACCTGATCGCCCTGGATGGCGAGTCCAACTGGTTCGAGGGGGCACAGTTGCTCGGAACATACCTCATCGTCGGTTTGGCGTTTTTCTTCCATCCCTGACGCCAAAAACGCCCGGTTGGTCAGGCTTCCCACCGGGCGCAACCCTAGAACGAGTGGTATAATGACGTGGGTCCGCTCGCCTTTCCGGAGCCGCCATGCCGGCTGAGGGTCATCACGTCTTGAACTGCGCTCATTGCCTGGCGACACTTCCAACCAACGCCAAGTTCTGCACCCAGTGCGGAACCCGCGCGGGCATCGCCTGCCCGTCCTGTCAGACCCTCTGCACCCCCACCAGCAAGTTCTGCACCCAGTGCGGAACCCGCGTGGCCACCGAGGCGCCTGCCAGCCGCCAGCCGGCGAACGCCAACGCGGGCGATCGCCGCGTCGTCACGGTCCTCTTCACCGACGTCTCCGGCTTCACGGCCATGAGCGAGAAGCTCGACCCCGAGCGGGTCACCGAGATCGTCAACCAGTTCTTCGAGGTCCTGACCGAGCCCATCTACCGCTACGGGGGCGTGGTCGACAAGTACATCGGCGACGCCATCATGGCGCTGTTCGGCGCCCCCATCGCCCACGAGGACGACCCCGAGCGCGCCACGCACGCCGCCTTCGAGATGCAGCGGGCCGCCAAGGTGTTCGCCGACCAGCTCGAGGCCCGCACCGGCATCGCCCTGCGGGTCCGGATCGGCATCAACACGGGCCTGGTGGTCGCGGGCGCGGTCGGCGGCGAGCAGAAGCGCGACTACACGGTCATGGGCGACACCGTCAACATGGCCCAGCGCATGGAGTCCGCCGCCCAGCCCGGCAGGGTGCTCGTGACCCTCGAGACCTACCGCCTGACCAGCAAGTCCTTCGAGTTCAAGGAACTCGCCCCCCTCGAGATCAAGGGCAAGTCGCAGCCCGTCAAGATCTACGAGCTGGTCGGCCCCCGCAGCTCCAGCCAGGAGACCGCGCGCGAGAAGGCCATCTTCGTCAACCGCAGGCGGGAGCTGGACAGCCTCGCCCTGAGCTGGAACCGGGCCTGCGAGGGCATGCCCCAGCTCATCGTGGTCAACGGCGAGGCGGGCATCGGCAAGTCCCGCCTGGTCGCGCACTTCGTGCAGAACCACTGCACGCCTGCGCCCCTGACCCTGCGCGCCCGCTGCCAGTCCTACACCAGCACCGCGTCGTTCGGCCTGGTGACGGGCATCATCACCTACTGGCTCGACCTGGCGCCCAACGCTCCGAGCCAGGAGGTGCGGCAGCGCCTGGCGGACCGCTGCATGGCGGCCATGCCCGCCGAGGGCGCGCGCCATGCGGACCTCATCGGCGGCTTCTTGGGCCTCGAGCCCACGGATCCCGAGCTCGCCTCGCTGTCGCAGGAGCAGCGGCGCAACGCCGCCCTCAACGCCCTCAACGCGACGTTGACGGCCCTCGGCACCAAGAGCCCGCTCTTGCTCTCCCTGGAGGACCTCCAGTGGGCGGACGAGGCCTCGATGGAGTGGTTCAAGTCCTTCCTCGACCACGTCTCGCAGTACGCCGAGCCGATCCGCCTCTTGGTCCTCTGCCAGCACCGCCCCGAGGCCAACCCCATCCCGAGCGACCACTGGAAGCAGGACCTGACGGTCGTGCAACTGCGGCCCATGGAGCTGTTGGACTGCCTGGACGTCGTCGCCTCGATCCTCAAGACCCCCGCCGAGGCGCTGTCGGGCGACAGCGAGCTTGCGGTCCTCATCCAGCAGGTCCTGGAGCGATCGTCGGGCAATCCCTTCTACCTGCACGAGCTCATCACCTCGCTCATCGACAGCAAGATGCTGTTGCCGGGGACCGACGGCTGGACGCTTGCGACCGCGGGGGCCGACATCAAGCTGCCGAGCACCATCCACGGGGCGGTCGCAGCACGCCTCGACCGCCTGAACCGGGACCTCAAGGGCCTGTTGCAGGTGGGCGCCCTACTGGGTCGCACCTTCTCGCTCGCGATGATCGAGCAGGTCTGCCTGCGCGCCAACGACAACCTGGAGTCGCTCCTCGAGCTCTGCCGGCTCGGCTTCCTCTACCGCAACTCGCAGGGGGATTTCGCCTTCACGCAGCCCCTCATCCAGGAGGTCGCCTACCAGAGCCTCCTGATGAGCAGCCGCAAGGAAATCCATGGCCGGACGGGCCGGGCACTCGAGGCGCTCTACGCGGATCACCTCGAGGAAAACGCTCACCTCCTGGCCCACCACTACCTGCTGGCCGAGCAGAATGCCCCGGCCCTCAAGTTCCTGTATCTCTCGGGCCAGCGCGCCTTCGACTTCTACGACTTGTCGCGCGCCCGGACGGATCTCGAGCGCGCTCGCGAGGTCATGAAGAGCCTGCCCGAGCAGCCTGCTCCCGCCAAGTGGCAGGTGATGTGGCTCTTGGGTCAGGTGCTGACGCTCCTGGGCCAGTTCGACGGAGCGTTCGAGGCCCTCAGCGCCGGCCACGAGCTCGCCACGACCAACGAGTCCAAGGCGAGCGTGCTTCGGACCAAGGGCGACGCCCACGAGCGCAAGGGGGAGTTCGAAGCGGCCCTCGAGTGCTATCAAGAGGGTCTCCACCTCTTCCCCGAAGAGGACAAGCTCTCGCGTGCGCCGCTCATCGCCAAGATGGGCTACGTGAAGTACCGCCTCGGCCAGCACGACGACTGCGTCCGCCTCAGCACCGAGGCCCTGGACCTGATGGACGGCACCGTCATGGCCAAGGAGCAGGGGCTCGCCCACTCCTACCTCGGTATCAGCTACAACCGCCGAGGCGACGTCGAGCGCGCCATCCATCACACCCGGCTCTCCTTGCAGTACCGCGAGGCGTGCAAGGACCTGGGCGGCATTGCCGCCTGCTACAACAGCCTGGCCAACATCCACTCGAACCGGGGCGAGTACCAGGAGGCCGACGAGTACTACCACCGCAGCCTGGTGGCCTACGAGCGCATCGGGGATCCGTATTTCATCAGCCTGGTGCACAACAACCACGGCACCCTGCTGTTGAACCGCGGCGAACTGACCGAGGCCGAGGAGCACTTCCGCAAGGCCCTCGACAGCAAGCAACGGATCGGCGATCGCCTCGGGGTCGGCATCGTGCTCTTCAACATCGGTGAGGTCCGCTCCCGACGGGGCATGCCCCAGGATGCCCTTGCCTCCATGCAGAAGGCGCTCGAGATCTTCCACGAGCTCGACTCCAAGGAGGTCTACCCGGAGGTCTACATGACCATCGGTCGGGTGTGGACCGAGGCCAAACAGCCCGCCGAAGCCCGCAAGTTCCTCACGGACGCCGACCGTTACGCGGTCGAGGTCGGCGACGACGCCACCAAGGCGCTCATCCCGCGCATCCTCAGCGAGGTGCACGTTCTGGAGGGCGATCTGGCGGAGGCCCGCAAGGCGGCCGAGCGCGCCATCGAGCTGGTGAGCGCCCTCGACATGCCCCTCGATCTCGGCCGCGCCTACGCCCAGCTCGCCGAGGTCCTGAGGATC
>DATNQJ010000043.1:0-8250 GCA_036704085.1 Stenomitos sp. | reverse complement strand
CTATTATGCCGCTGGACACCGGTCCGGCAAAGGCACGGTCGCACACTTGGAACGTGACCTCGGTATCGTCTGGTTGCCTGCTCTTTAGGGCCGGCAACCAGACGATGGAACGGGTTACCGCTTCTTGGTAGCCGGAGCCTTGGCCGCGGTCTTGGCGGCCGGGGCCTTGGCAGCGGGAGCCTTGGCGGCGGCGCTCGACTTGGTCGCGGTCTTGGTGGCCGTCGCGGCGGGCTTGGCAGCCGTCTTGGCGGTCGTCTTGGGCGCCGAAGCGGCGGCCTCGTCCTCGTTCACGAAGTCCTCGGCCAGCTCGACCAGGAGGCGAACGCCGATGCCCGTCGCGCCCTTGGGCACGTAAGGCTTGCCCTTCTCCTCCCAGGCCGTCCCCGCGATGTCGAGGTGCGTCCAGGGGTAGTTCTTGGCGAACTTGGAGAGGAAGGCGCCGGCGGTGATGGTGCCGCCCGGACGGCCGCCGGTGTTCTTCACGTCGGCGATGTCGCTCTTGATCTGCTCGTGGTACTCGTCCCAGAGGGGGAGCTTCCAGGTGCGCTCGGCCGCACGCTCGCCAGCCTGGCGGACGCGCTCGCCGAACTCGTCGTTGTTGGTCATCAGGCCGACGGCGTTGCCGCCCAGGGCGATGACGCAGGCGCCGGTCAAGGTGGCGAGGTCCACCACCGCGCGGGGCTTGTAGCGCTCCGCGTAGGTGAGGGCGTCGGCCAGGATCAGGCGACCCTCGGCGTCGGTGTTGATGACCTCGATGGTGATGCCGCTCATGGAGGTGAGGACGTCACCGGGGTGGATGGCGTCGCCCGAGGGCATGTTCTCGGTCGCGGGCACCAGACCCACCACGTTGATGGGCAGCTGGAGCATGGCGATGGCGCGCAGGGCGCCGATGACGGCCGCGCCGCCCGCCATGTCGTACTTCATCTTCTCCATGCCCTCGCCGGGCTTGATGGAGATACCGCCCGAGTCGAAGGTGATGCCCTTGCCGACGAAGACCAGCGGAGCCTGCTTCGTGCCGTTGGGCATGTACTCCATGATGATGAAGCGGGGCGGCTCGTCGTTGATCGAGCCCTGGGCGACGCCGAGCAGCGCGCCCATGCCGAGCTTCTCCATGTCCTTCTCGGTCAGGACCTTGGCGGTGATGCCCACCTCGCCCGCCATCTTCTTGGCGGCGTTGGCCATGGCGGTCGGCGTGAGGTCGTTGGGGGGAGCCGAGACCAGGTCCTTGGTCAGGGCGACGGAGCTGGCGATCGCATGCGCGACGTCCAGGGCCTCGTCGACCATCTCGACCTGGTCCTTGTCGGCGACCAGGAGGGTCACCGCGTCGACGCTCTTCTGCTTGTCCTTGTCGAGGGTGCGGTAGCGGTTGAACTGGTAGCTGCCGAGCTCGAGGCCCTCGCCGAAGACCTTGGCGGCATCGCCCGCGTCCAGGCCGTCGACGCCGAGGCCGTAGACCATCGTGGCGAAGCTCTTGACGCCCATGTCGCGCACGGTCGTCAGGGTCTTGCCGGCGGCCTGGCGGATCTTGTCCAGCGTCAGCTCCTCGTTCTTGCCGAGGCCGACCAGGAGGACGCGCTTGGCGCCGAGCTTGCCACCCGCGGGGAAGACCATGGTCTGGTTGAGCTTACCCGTGAAGTCGCCCGCCTTGAGGACATCCGAGATCAGACCACCCAGGGCCTTGTCGACGGCGGCCGCTTCACCGGCCAACCCGGAACCCTCGAAGAGGCCGAGGGCAATCAACTCTCCCTTTTCGCTGGCGGGAGCGCCTGCTTTGACTGTTAACTTCATAAGACTCCTCGTTGAGATGCTGCGACGATGGGATAAGCTCGTCTAAATCCCATGATAACAGATTTGCGGTCGAACCTCACGCCGTTCCCGGCTTGTCGTCAGGACGATCGCCAGGTCTTCCGGGGCCTCTCTGAGCGGATCCGGAGGGGGGTCATAAGCGGTTCCTATCATTTCGTGGCTCAAGGGGGTATTAGCGGTTTCGATACATCTCTTGCTCGAGGGGTATAAAGGGTGCGTGAGGGTCGCGGCGCCGCCGGGCCCCGTGCCTTCCACCGCCAAACGAACGAGAGCTCATGAACGCGTCGATACGGACTTCCTTGGAAGATCTCAAGCCCGGCATGGTGCTGGCGGAGCCCGTGTATCACCCGGGCAATCGCCAGCAACTCTTGCCCCCGGGGACCGTCATCTCGGCTCACAACATCTCGCTGCTATACCGGGCGGGCGTACCTGCGGTGGTGGTGATCAACTTCGACGCGCAGGGCCATGCGGCTCACCAGCCCGAGGATGCCTCGATCCTCCCCCCGCCGCCTCCGGCCGTCCCGGTGCCGATGCCGTTGCCGGCCCGTGCGCCTCAGGCCCCGACCTCCAAGACCGGTCCTTTGGGCACGCTGTTCCAGTCGGGCTTCATGCCCAAGCGCCCGGCCAATCCCGCGCCGGCACGCACCGGTCCCTTGCCCCAGATGCCCGCGCGCCCCGAGTCGGGCCCCCTGTCCCGCGTCTCCGACGAGCGCATCGAGAAGCTCGCCCGGGACGTGGTCAGCCACAATGTGAGCTCGATCCGCGAGATCGCCAAGACCTACCGGGAGTCGGCGGCCCTCGACTTCGACAAGGCGGATACCTGCGTTCAGACGACGATCCAAGAGATCATCATGAACAAGGAGATCCTCAACAGCCTCTGCGACCTGCGGGTCTACGACGAGTACACCTACGCCCACTCCGCCAACGTCATGAGCCTGTCCCTCTTGATGGGCGTCACGCTCGGCTATCCCATCGAGAAGCTGCGCCAGCTGGGCATCGGGGCGCTCCTGCACGACATCGGCAAGAACCTGGTGCCCGACTTCATCCTCAACAAGCCGGGCAAGTTGACCGAGGCCGAGTTCGCGGTCATGAAGACCCACCCCGAGAAGGGCCTGCGCCTGGTCCAGAACCACAAGTGGGCCACTCCCGAGATCAAGGGCATCATCATGCACCACCACGAGAAGTGGGCGGGCGGCGGCTATCCCTACGGCCTCAAGGGCACCGACATCCCGGAAATGGCCCGGGTGGTGGCGGTGTGCGACGTGTGGGATGCCCTCATCTCCAACCGGGTCTACAAGAAGGGCATGCCCCCCAACCAGGCCTACAAGATCATCCTCGACTCCATGGACACGCACTTCGAGCGGCGCATGGTGTGGGCCTTCCAGAACTTCATCGTGCCCTACCCCAAGAATTCGCACGTCCTGTTGAACTCGGGCGAGATCGCCAAGGTTTACGCGGTCAACCGCGAGGACCCCACCCGTCCGGTGGTGGAACTCGATGGCCAGTTCATCGACCTGCGACAACATGGCCGACTGGTCGTCACCGATCTCTTCCGGCCCGAAACTCCGAACGCTTAACCTTAAAAGCACCTAACAAAACCAGGCATGTGTCGCCTTTGGCCGCCATCCGGCGGCTGAAAGGAACAGATTTGTTAGGCGCTTTAAAGCGCCTCGCCCCCGGGCGAGGCGCTCGCTTTTTGGGGGAATCGACAACCGCCCGCTATCCTTTAGGAAACTTTATGGTTATACTTTAAATGTTTCCGCGTTTCTGTATTAAGAGGTGACGCTTCATGGCAAGAATGGTGCGGTGCGGCTTGATTCAGGCTGCCAATGTCGAGAAGGACACGTCGAAGCCGGTCGAGCAGATCAAGAAGGCGATGATCGATCGCCACGTGGAGATGATCCACGAGGCCGGCAAGAAGGGCGTCCAGATCCTCTGCCTGCAGGAGATCTTCTACGGTCCCTACTTCTGCGCCGAGCAGGAGACCCGGTGGTACGAGTCCGCCGAGCGCATCCCCGATGGTCCCACCGTCAAGCTCATGCAGGAGCTCGCCAAGGCCTACCAGATGGTCATCATCGTGCCCATCTACGAGGAGGAGATGACGGGCGTGTACTACAACACCGCGGCGGTCATCGACGCGGACGGCAAGTACCTCGGCAAGTACCGCAAGCAGCACATCCCGCACTGCCAGCCGGGCTTCTGGGAGAAGTTCTACTTCAAGCCGGGTAACCTCGGCTATCCGACCTTCCAGACGCGCTACGGCACCGTCGGCGTCTACATCTGCTACGACCGTCATTTCCCCGAGGGCGCTCGGCTCCTCGGCCTCAACGGCGCGGAGATCGTCTTCAACCCCTCGGCGACGGTGGCCGGGCTCTCGGAGTACCTCTGGAAGCTCGAGCAGCCGGCGCATGCGGTGGCCAACGGCTACTTCGTCGGCGCCATCAACCGGGTGGGCACCGAGGCTCCCTGGAACATCGGCGAGTTCTACGGGCAGAGCTACTTCTGCGATCCGCGCGGCCAGATCGTGGCCCAGGCGAGCCGGGACCACGACGAGCTGGTGGTGGCGGACCTCGACCTCGACATGATCAAGGACGTCCGCAACACCTGGCAGTTCTACCGCGATCGCCGTCCGGAGACCTACCAGGACATGGCTCACCTGCTGCCTTAGGCCGGAGGCGTCGGGGCGGCGCGAGTCGCCCCGGTGTTCGTGGACTCCTGGCTCCAAAGCGAAGCGGCCCCGTCGGATGACGGGGCCGCTGGGCGTCTTGGGACTCGGAGCCTACTCCACCATCGCCGGGACCATGATCGAGTCGGTCATGCCGTGGATGGCCTTCTTGTCCGCCGGGCAGACGGTGACCAGGATGCCCGAGAGCTGGGCCTGGTCGCCTTCCACGTAGTAGTAGGGACAGAGGCGCGCGCGGCCCTCGAAGGAGCGGACCTCGCCCCGGGTGAAGTCGTAGTAACGGCTCTGCACCTTGGCGGGCTTGTGGTACTCCTGCAACAGGTACGGCGTGTCGGGGAAGCTCTCGAACGCCTTCTCCAGACGCTGGCCCCACTCCTCGACGGGCAGGTCGCTGCCGAAGGAGATGCCGCGGCTGCCCCAGGCGAGCTCCGAGAAGCCCGAGGGCTTGAGGACGTAGTCCCGCTGCTTCTTGGTCGTCTGCATGAGCTGGCGGAAGTCGTTCACCGGCTTGCCGTCGATGGTCAGGCCCGGGATCACGCCGTGCGGCGGCATGGGACGCGGGTCGACGATCCAGGTGCGCGGCAAGAGACGCTCCAGGGCGTAGAACCCTTCCGAGCCGAGCTCCTGGGTCCAGTACTCCTTGAGCATGGGGTGGTGGAAGAGCCCGAAGAGCATCTTCTCCTCGAGAAAGGTCTTGAAGGGCGGCGTCACCACCACCTGCTGCTTCTTGGCGGCATACATCAAGAGCTCGGTCTTGGGCACGTTCTTGAGATCGAAGAGCTCGAAGAAGCGGTAGACCACGTCGATCTTGGTCTCGCCCAGGTAGAAGGCGTCGTCCACGTAGCGCAGCTCCTCGGGTCGCACCACGTACGACTTGAGGAGGCCCTTGGTGGTGAGGGCCTGGCTGACGTAGATCATCTCGTGCCAGTAGTCGCTGGACTCCTGCGAGATGACGATCGCCACCTCGGGGTCCGCCACCTCGGGGGCCTGAGCCCGGAGCATGCTCGCGAAGCCCTGCAGCAGGCCGTCCTGGCCACCCACCACCTCGAAGCCGAGGTGCGCATACTGCTCGGAGAGGCTCGCGACGAAGCCCTGGCCGCCCGGGATCGAGTCGAGCTCACAGGCGATCGCCCGACCGTCCTCGGTGAAGATGAGGTCGGGCCGGATGATCGCGGGCAGGAGACGCTTCTGGCGGTTCATGCGCTGATAGTCGATGAGCGCCTGCGGCTTGCCCTGATCGAGGTACTCGGCCACCCAGGGGGCGCGGGTCCCCTTGGCGCTCTCGTAGTAGAGCTTGTTGGCCGCCTGATAGAACCGCAAGAGATGGGTCCCCAGGCTCTTGAGGTAGAGATAGGTCCCCTTGGAGATGCAGAAGGGCTCGGGCGAGATGCGCCAGGGAATGTTGCTCGCCGGATGCGGGGGATTGGCGTCGCTCTTGAAGATCGGATCGCCCGCCGCCCGTCGATTGAGCTCGAGGCACGCGTCGATCGGATCGATGGACGAGGGCTTCAAGGCGCAGTTCCCTACGATGCTTTGGCTCATGGCTCGTCTTTCTAGTGGCTGCCGCTGACGCGGGCGATGCCCCATGCAATCAGGACCACCACCAGGACCAGGATGAGGCCGATGCCGAACCAGGAATCCTTGCCCTCGTGCGACTCGTCGCCGAAATCGCTGCCTTCGATGCCGACTTCGTCGATGTCGGCGGCCTTGAAGCCCTCCTGGGCGCTCGGCGGCGGAATCGTCACGCCGGTGTACTGCGGGGCTTGAAGGTAGTTGGCTTTGGCCTCAGAGACCATCACCGCGCCACAGTGCTTGCAGAACTTGGCGTTCTCTTTGAAGCCGCAACTTGGACAGATCATCATCGTGTTGAAATCCTCAAGGCATGCCGGGAAGTAACCTATTATCATTGATCCGGGCGCGTCTGACTAGAGGGCGGCACCTGAGGACGCGGGAGGTCAATAGACGCTGACGCCGGGCGGCAGGGCGAGCGCCGGGGCCGGCCAGAGGGCCCGGCACCCGTGGGTGTCCACCGTGAAGCGCGCGATGCTCTGGTAGCTGCCGCCGCCGGAGTCGGTGACCGTCACGTAGACCCGGTATTCGCCCCAGAGGGCCGGGGGTTGGTAGGCCGTGTAGCTCTGGGCGATCGAGGCACTCGCGACCGGGACGCTCTGGCTGGCCACCGAGAGCAAGCCACCGTTGGTCTGCCAGCGGAACTGGAGGGTCCCCTGCCCGCTGGCGGTGGCGAGCAGTTCGAAGGGGCCGTTCGGGGACTGGGGTTGGGGGAAGATCTCGAGCCGCGTGACGATGGGGTTTTGCTCGTTCGGGGGGCCGACCTGGAGGCCCCAATTGGGGGCGCAGCCCCCCACCAGCCCGAGGGCGATCGCGATGCCGCCCGCCGTGAGTCGCCGCATGCCGAACCCTCCTGGCAACCGAGCGTTTCCACGGGTCTACCAGGGTCACCCTAGCGCGGGCGCCGAGGAGGGGGTAGGGCAAGTTGGCTGAAAACGATGGCTGCTAATACATCGAGCTCATGTCGCGGCCGCGGACCATGTTCTGGTCCTGTCCCAGGGCTTGCTGCGCGAGCAGTTGCTGGGCCTGCTGCTGGGACTGCTGGCTGAAGCCGGAGGCCTCCATGCCGGCCGTCTGGGCGATGGTCTCGATCTGCTTCTTGATGTCGTCGAGCTTCTTGGCCATCTCCAGGGCGGCGGCCCCGTTGGTGCCGCCCTGCCCCCCGCCGCCGGCGGCGTCGACGCCCTGCGTGGGGTCGTTGGCGGGTTGCGCGGCGCCCTGCTGAAGCTGGGCGAGCTGGGCCTGGAGGGCGCGGAGGGCTTCGGGATTGGCGCCGTTGGCGATCGCGTTCTTGATGAGCTCCTCGAGCTGCTTGACCTTTTGATCGAGCTCGGAGCCGGCCTCCTGCATGCGCTGGATGTCACGGCTCGGCTGGTTGGCCTGCAAGCCCTGGAGGCGGGCCATGTGGCCACCCGAAATGCCCTCGATACCCATCACTCCTCCTTTGCGAAACCTGCCAGGATCTTATCCCGCCACAAGCCCGGCCGGTTGCCCTCCGGGCGATAAGTCTTCGTTTCGGGACTGTAAAATCTTCGTTAGGCGCGCTAGCATGGGGACATGAGTCTCGTACAGTCGCTTCAAGTTGGCATGCCCCGGACCTTCGGAGATCCGGAGGCGACCCGTCCCGAGGACCGCTCCTGGACGAGTGGGATCGTCAAGGAGCCGGTCGATGGCCCCCTTTGGCTCGCCACCACGCAGTTGGAGGGCGACGGGCAGGCCGATCGGGTTCACCACGGCGGCCCCGACATGGCCGTTTTGGCCTACAGTGCGGAGCACTACCCGCTCTGGCGTGCGGAGCTGGGCCTGGACTTGCCCCACGGTGCCTTCGGAGAGAACCTCACGGTCACGGGCCTTTCGGAGGCGGTGGTCTGCCTCGGCGACCTCTACCAGCTGGGTGATGCGATCGTGCAGGTCTCGCAGCCGCGATCGCCCTGCTGGAAGCTCGCGCGCCGCTGGGGCATGCCGGATCTCGTGGCGCGGGTCCAGAAGACGGGTCGGACCGGCTGGTACCTGCGCGTGCTGAAAGAGGGGCACGTGGCCCCGAATCAGGAAATGGCGCTTCTGGAGCGCCCGTATCCTCAATGGACCATCGAGCGGGTGAGCCGGGCGGCCTTCGGTGGGACGCCGGATCCTACGGCCGCCGAGCTAGCAGCCTGTCCCGCCCTTTCGGGGACGTGGCGCGAGCGGATCGC
>DATNQJ010000042.1:0-2916 GCA_036704085.1 Stenomitos sp. | reverse complement strand
CCGGCGGCTCCCAGCCGGCGCGGGCTCGCTCCTGGCGGCGGCGCTGGCGTTCGTCGAGCGGCATGGGCCCCCGGATGTCTAGCGAGCTTTGGCCCCGACGGGCTTGGGGATGCTCGTGAGGTTCAACAGGTCGTCGAGCTCCAGCGGCGCGCGCTTGACCCACTGCTTGAGCTTGAGCAGCCACAGGGTTGTGCGGCGGGGCTTGAACTCCATGGTGACCTTGGTGCGGCCCTTCTCCTTCGAGACTTCCTGAACGATGCTCTCGTAGGGGCCCTTGGTCATCTCCGTGATGGCCTTCTTCGAGGGGAAGAAGGTGATCTTCTCCTGGAAACTGCGGCCGCGAGCCGGCTTGACCTCGCGAATGAGGTAATTCCCCTTGCGCTCGACGATCTTGAACGACACCTTCTGGCCCTTGGGGGCCTTGGGGTGCTCAATTTGGTCCTTGATGGCCCGCCACACCTGATCGTGCGGGGCATCCATCCAAATCGTGTACTTGAACTCCATTGAACTCACAACCTCCAGGAGCCAGCGATGCGTGGCTCATCCCTTGATTCTAACAGCTTATCGAGGGGGCGCAATTCCTTGCCCGGTCCTCCAATCGGCACGTCGAGGCCTCGCAGACCGGCCAGAACGCGGCCGGCGCCGTCTGGACCGGGCCCGCGTGTCCCCTGGACCACGTCCGCGGCGAGCCCTTCGGCGTGTTCGGAAACCTGGCGTCCAGGCATGGCAATCCCCTCCCGGACCCATCCTAGATCACGCGTCAGAGCTTCCTCTTGCCCACTTATGAAGGTGTGACCAAAGTGTGACCTCGCATGACCATCCCATGACCGACTTTTGCCGAGGGGGCTGCTAACAATGGGAAGGTCGGTTCGATTGCCTCAAGGGGGTAGCTAGGCATGGGTATCATTCAGCGGAGTCTCGACTGGGGCCTCAAGGGCAATGTCGAGCGGGTCAAGGGCCCCGAAGCGGGTGGCTTTACCCTGCGCTCGGTCAACATCAAGCAGCTCTTGAAGTCGACGCCCCTCAATCCATGGGTCGTGATCTTCCTCGGCTCGGCGCAGATCCTGGGCCTGCTGGCCCTGACCCAGCCCTTCAAGCTCCACTATCTTCCCGTCATGATCGGGATGTACCTGTGGCTCGGCTTCAGCGTCACCTTCTACCTGCATCGCTACCTCACGCACAAGGGCTTCGAGACCGTGGGGCTCATCAAGTTCCTCGGCGCGCTTGGCGCCGTGACGGGCCTCTCGGGGGATCCCGTGGGCTGGGTGGGGGACCATCGCCACCATCACCGGGCCTCGGACCAGGAGAACGACCTGCACAGCCCGCGCCACCTGGGCTTCTGGATGGCCCACTGGGGCTGGATCTTCCGCGACCTCACGGACTTCAGCGCCAAGACCCGCGAGCTTGCCAAGGACGTCCGGGTCTACTGGTACGCCCGGCTCTTCGAGAAGCCCGTCTTCATGATCATGCCGCACCTGATCCTCGCGGCCACCTTCTATCACGTCATGGGCTTCGGAGGCATGGTGTGGTGCTTCTACTTCCCGATCCTGGTCATGAACCACGTCACCTGGTGCATCAACTCGGTCTGCCACCTGCCCCGGCTCGGCTACAAGAACTTCGATATCGACGACGACAGCGTGAACGTGCCCCTCATGGGGTTCTTCGCCCTGGGCGAGGGCTACCACAACAACCACCATGCCAACGGCCGCCGCGCCGCCCACGGCATCCACTGGTACGAAATCGATCCCACCAAGTACCTCATCTGGGTGCTCGAGCGCTGCAAGCTCGTCTGGCATGTCGCCTGGTAAGTCCCCCTTCCTGCGCGAGGCCGCCACGTTCGTGGCGGCCTCTTTCGTTTGGGCCGGCCCGTCGCCGGCTCGGACGGCATTAACTGAACTGAGCTTCAAAAAATAACTCACTTGACAAGAAGGCACTCAATTCACTACACTCGCTTCGTCGACTGACGGGGGGAGGCATGGGTGTGCGCCCCCGAGATGGAGGTGTCTGATGCTTTGCCAGCGATGCAACAATCACCCTGCAACCCACTTGTTCCGGGTCCAGCTCAACGGACGCCAGCAGTCCTGGCAACTGTGCCAGGCATGCGCCAAGGCGGAAGGCCTGAGCGCTTCGGGGGCGCCCTGGGGCTTCCGCAACCTGATGGCCCGGCCGCGCGCCACCACGATCCTCTCGGACGAGACGCAGGGCGTCCTGACGTCGGCCGCCGCATGGTCCGCCGAGCAGGGCTATCCCGAGGTCGGCGTCGAGTTCGCCCTGTTGGGACTCCTGAGCACCGGCACGGACGTGGGCGAGCGGCTCAAGGAGGCCGGGCTCAGCGAGAAGGCCGTTCGAGAGGCGATCGCCCAGGCCTACCCCCGGCGCGAGTCGCTGGCCAGCGAGTCGGTGGAGCTCTCGCCCCGCCTCAAGCAGGTCCTGAACCTGGCCGCGCAGTTGGCCTATCATCAAGGGACTAAGTTCATCGCACCCGACCACCTGGTCGCCGGCATGCTCGCCGAGGGCGAGAGCCTCGCGGCGGAGCTCGTCCGTGCCAAGGTGGGCGAGGTCATGCGGGGGGCGGCCGATCAGGCGTCCAGCCCCGAGGTGGCCCCCAGCGATCTGCCCTTCACCGTCGACCTCACGGCCCAGGCCCGCGCCGGCAAGAGCGATCCGGTGATCGGCCGCAGCGCGGAGATCGAGCGGGTGATCCGCATCCTGAGCCGCAAGACCAAGAACAACCCCGTGCTCATCGGCGAGCCCGGCGTCGGCAAGACGGCGATCGCCGAGGGCCTCGCCCAGCGCATCGTCGCGGGGGACGTCCCGGAGCCGCTCGTCGGCAACAAGGTCCTCTCCCTCGACATGGGCAGCCTGGTGGCGGGCACCAAGTTCCGTGGCGAGTTCGAGGAGCGCCTCAAGGGCGTC
>DATNQJ010000041.1:0-3360 GCA_036704085.1 Stenomitos sp. | reverse complement strand
ATGACGCCGTTGAGGTCGAAGCCCGCATCCTTGTTGGAGTCGCAGACGAAGTCCGCGCAGCAGCCGACCTTGCCGGGGTCGTGGTAGTACTTGTCCGTCAGGTTGGGCGGATAGACGTACCCGTGGTTGATGAGGTCGCGCGCTCCGGCGACCACGCCGCCTCCGAAGCCGCTCGCCGGCTGAGGGGCGACGCTCTGGGCGCCGCCAGGCAGGCGCAGGACCATGCCGTCTCGGATGACATCCGGGTTGCTGATCTGGTCGCGGTTGAGGTCGTAGATCTCGTGCCAGCGGTTGCCGTCGCCGAGCGTGCGCTGGGCAATCCTGGACAGGGAGTCGCCCGGCTGGACGGTGTAGGTACCGCCGGCCGGTTTGGGGGCCGGCTGGGGTGCCGGAGCGGACGAGCCGCCGGGCAGCTTCAGCACCGTGCCCGGATGGATGAGGTTGGGGTTGTCGCCGATCACGTCGCGGTTGAGATCGTAGATCTCGCGCCAGCGGTTGCCGTCGCCGAGCGTGCGCTGGGCGATCTTCGAGAGGGAGTCGCCCTGAACGATGGTGTAGGTGGCCGTTGCCGGCGCGGGCTGGGGCGCCGGGGCCGGGGCGGGCGCCGGGGCAGGAGCCGGGGCGGGAGCCGGTGCCGGGTCGGGGGATTTGCCCGTGAGGAGGCTCTTGAGCTTCGCGACGAGTTCGTGCAGGTGGAGGAAGCGCGCGATGGCGCTGCCGAAGCCCTGGATCGAGACGGTACCAGCGGTGGCGACGGTCGGCTCGCCCCCTGCCCGAACGAAGCGATCGGGAACCATGGTCCCGCTGGGCGCGGCGGTCTCCTGGGTCATGCCATGCAGGCGGCCGAGCAGCTGCTGGTAGGAGTTGGGGGTGAGGTTGTTCGACGTGGAATTCAGACTCGGCATACGCACCTCCGGCCTCAGGGGCTCCAAGAGGGTTATGGGCGTTAGCCGAGTGTCAAAAGGTAAACGCTAGGTAAAACTCTGCTCAAGATTGCGTGCAATGGGCGCGAACAGTGGGTTGACGACGTATCGTTCGGAGGCGGCCTAGAAGCGAGGTTCGCGCTTGATGAGGTCGTAGCTGCCGTTGGCCGGCAGGACCGACAGGCCGAGGTTGCTGGCTCCCGAGGGCTGCGCGCTCGACTCGGGAGCGAGCTTGAAGCCCGTCGCGTCCTTCGCATCGAGGAACATCACCTGGCTGTCGCCGAAGACCGTCGCCTGGCCGCCCGACACGATGACGGCATTGTCCGGCGACAGGCCGATGGCCAGCGCCCGGTTGGCCTGCATCTGGGCCCGGACCATCCGTTCGACGGCATCGGGCACCCAGAAGGATTTGTCGACGACCGCCGACGGCAACAGGCCGAGGCCTTGCAACGACTGGTACTCGGGTGCTCCCAGGCCGCCGAAGATGGCGCGCGCTCCCAAGAGGCGCACGGCGTTGCCCGCGGCACCGATCGGCAACCGCTTGCTGGCGTCCACGATCACCTGGGCCAGCCGGCCCTGGTTGGCGTTCAGGGCCTTGAGCAAGTTGGCGTTCGCATCCTCGAGCATGAAGATGCCCGTGGCATGCTGCAAGGCGATCGCCAGCCCCTGATCCGAGAGCTCCAGGGAGCTGTAGTTCACCACCTGGGCCGCCCCCTGCTTGAGCAGGAACGTCTTCCACAGGGCGGCGCCCTGCGAGGCTCGCTCGCCGGTCAAGAGCAGGATGCGCGCCTGATTGCCGCCCGAGGCGCGCACGAAGTCCGCGATCGGAGCCAGGTTCTTGCGCGGCACGTCCGTGCCGGCCAGCACCATGTACGGGGCGACGGGGGCCAGGGTCTGGGCGGCCGGGAGGGGCTTGTCCTCCTCGATGGTCTTCCACTTGCGGATGTAGGTCTTACCCGGCAAGAGGCGGTGATAGGCGACCTTGCCGAGCGCGAGCGGGTTGCCGGGACCGACGGACTGCGCGTTGTTCACCGCCGAGCGATCCGCCTCGAGCACGGTCACGGTGCCGACGCCGACCGCCTGGATGGTGTCGTTGGTGATGATGGCGGCCGTGCCCTCGTCGATGCCGAGGCCCGTCGTACCCGGGCTGCTCGCGGCCGCGAGCAAGAGCCGGCCGAGGCGCTGCTGCTCGGTGAAGTGGGTGTCGACGATGAGGTTGTCCCAGAGGTTCATCCCGGGCCGGAGCTCCAGGCCCGGCACGCCCTGAGCGTCCCGGCTGAAGCCCAGCATGAGAGCGCCCCGGCTCGTGCCGTTGGCGATGAACTCGGGCCCCCAGACCATGGCCCCGGCGCTGGTGCCTGCGATGATGGCCGAGCGCTGCCAGGCCGTCTGGATCGAGCCGTGGGTGGCCGTGTTGCCGAGGATGCTCACCAGGCGGTTCTGATCGCCGCCCGTGAAGTAGAGGAGGTCCGCCCGGCCGATGTCCTTCACCGGATCCAGCTCGTTGGCCGTCTGCCGGTCCGGGATGGGCAGGCTCTCGACCTCGGTGAGGCCCGCGTTGAGGAAGAACTGCTTGTAGGCGAGGCCCGCGGCACTGGGGTCGCCCGAGGCGGTGGGCATCACCACGATGCGTCGGTCCTTGCCGCCCAACAGGCGCAGGATGGCCTGGATGACCTCGGGGCGCTCGGTGCCGCCGCCGACGGCGACAAAGGCGCCGCCCGGACCGTCGGCCCAGGCGCCCGGGGCCGCGGTGGCCAAGAGGGCCAGCGCGATCGCGATCGGTCGGTTCCATCTCCGTTGCGGCGGCACTGATGCCTCCTTTATCCGCGGGACGCCGTGGGAACGGCCACGGCCTGGCCCTTGGCTCGAACGCTCGCCACCCATGCCGAAAGCAGCGCGATCAGGCACGACGAGGCAAGCGCCAGCCGGAATCCTCCCATGAAATCGGCCGGTCGTAAAGCGAGCACCAGGCTCACGAACCCCGTGCCGAGCATCAAGCCCAGGTTGCGCATCACCGCGAGCATGCCCGAGGCCATCCCGAGGTCCTCGGGATCCACCGCGCTGAGCATCGCGCTGTTGTTTGGCGGCGTGAACAAGGCCGTCCCCATTCCGAGCATCACCTGAGGCAAGAGCACCAGCACCAGGGGCGTGTGCGCGTCGAGCGAGGCCATCAGGCCCAGCGCCAGCGCGGCGACGACTTGTCCAGCCACCGTCAGCCCCCGGGTTCCCAGCCGATCCGAAAGCGTGCCGCTGATGGGGGCCACCAGCGACACGGCAATCGGAAAGCTAGTCAACATGAACCCCACAGCCGCAGGACCGTAACCTTGAACGCGCTGCAGAAAGAAGGGCATCAGGAAGAAGGAGCCCGCCCGCGCGCAGAACGACAGCAAAGAACTGCCCGTCGTGGAGGCGAAGGCCCGCCGCTTGAAGAGGCGCG
>DATNQJ010000040.1:0-4825 GCA_036704085.1 Stenomitos sp. | reverse complement strand
CGGTTTCCAACGTGGGCATCCTGCTCGGCATCGGCTACCTCCAGGCCCTGCAGGGCACTGGCGGCGGCCTCAACTATGAGATTGGGGTGCGCTACTTCTTCATGTAGCGCCATTTCGCTGCTTGAATGCCGCCTGCTGTCCGCAGTAGGCGGCAAAGTGGTGCGTAGGTAAGCTGGGAAGCCATTCCTAACGCCCCGGTAGCGAGACAGAGCGACTCGCCAGGCCAGGAGGGAGCGAGGGATCAGTCCGTGTTCACCCAACCGTTCTGGAGGCAGATGAGCAGGGCCTGCGTGCGATTCGTGACCTTGAGCTTTTGGTACACGCGCGAGAGGTGATTGGCAACCGTTCGCTCGCTGAGTACCAACTGGTCGGCGATGCTCCGGGTGTCGAGCCCATGAGCGACCATGGCCATGACCTCGAGCTCGCGCGCACTGAGGGGCAGCTCGGGGGTGATTTCGGCTTCCGGTTCGACCGCATGGACGGCCTCTTGGGGAAGCATTCGGCTTGCCGGCGGGACGGTGGCCAGTACCTTCCTTAGGGCCGCAAGCGGCTGTCCACGCTGGATGGGCTTGATCAGATAGTCCGAGGCTCCGCTGGTTAGTGCCTTGACGGCGATGGCCTCGGATCCGTGAGCGGTCATGACGATGATGGGAAGCTCCGGAAGTTGGCGACGGAGCGTACCCAGCAACTCGAGTCCATCCTGGTCGGGCAGCCGCAGGTCGAGCAGGATGGCGGCAACGGCATGGTCGCGGGCCAGCCCAAGGCCGGCCTGTCCGGTGCTCGCCGGAACGCAGCCGAAGCCGCCCGCTTCCAGGCGGGCCGCGATGATCTCCTGGCAAGCCGGGTCGTCCTCGATGACGAGGATCGCGGGCGGCGCTGCCGCGAGCCCCTGGGCGATGCGCACCAGCTCGCCGCAGCGGAAGGGCTTGGGGAGAATCACCGGGGTTCGCCCGGCGACCGAGCGGCTCCGGAAGCCATGCAGCCTGACATCGAGTGCCGTGTCGTCGGATGGGCCCACCATCCAGACGATCGGAAGCTCCGCGAAGGCCGGATCGCCCCACAGCTCGAGCGTCAGAGCGAAGCCGTCCTTGCGGGGGAGGTCCAGGTCCGTGATGACGATCGCGGGGCGCTCCTGCCTCGCCAGGTCGAGGGCCTCCTCGCCATCCCGTGCCAGGAGAGTCCGGAAACCGCTGTGACCGAAGTGCCCCTGGAGACAGGTCAGGCAATCGGGGTCGCTCGATACGACGAGGACCGGCTGGCGATGGTGGATCATGTCGGCTCCTTGGCGAGTGGCAGCGTGAAGGTGAAGACGGAACCTCGGTTCAGGACGCTCTCGACCGAGAGGTGGCCGCGGTGCATCTCGACCAGATGTTTGACGATGGTCAGCCCCAGCCCCGACCCCTGGTGGTGGGGCTTGCGCATCAGGTCTACCTGCCGGAACTCCTCGAAGATGGAGGGCAGGGCCTCGGCCGGGATCCCGATGCCTTCGTCGGAGACGTCGATCCGCAGCATGGCCCCGCTCTGCCGAGCACGCAGGGTGATGCGTCCGCCCTCCGGTGAGAACTTGGAGGCGTTGCTGACAAGATTGGTGAGGATGCGGAAGACCTTCTCGGGATCCCCATGAACGGGCGGCAGGTCCGGGTTGACCACGACGGCCATCGGCTGGGACTTGGCGGCGAGGATGGGCTCGAACATGGCCTGGACCCGGTCGAACGCGGCCGTGATCGGAAATTCCTCGAGGTAGAGCCTGTCCTTGTCGTTTTGCAGCTTCGCGAGGTCGAGGACGTCGTTGATCAGGGTGAGCAAATGCTTGCCGGCGGCGAGGATGTTCTCGAAGTAATGGGTGGGCTGCCGATCAAGGGGGCCCGCCAGGCCGTCGAGCGCGTTCTCGGAGAACCCGATGATGGCGTTGAGGGGGGTGCGCAGCTCATGGCTCATATTGGCGAAGAACTGGGCCTTCAGGCGCTCGAGCTGGCGTTGCTCGGTCGCGTCGTGGACGATGTAGGACGAACCGATGACGTTTCCCTTTGCATCGTAGATGGGCGCGATGGAGAGCCAGACGTCGATCCGCTCGCCCGACTTGTGAAGGCGCACGGTATCGTAGTGGCAGATGTGCTCGCCCCGGGCCAGGCGCGCGAGCAACTGGACGTGCTCCTCGTGTCGATCTGCGGGATACAGGAACCGCACCGATTGGCCGACCGCCTCCTGGGCGGTGTAGCCATAGAGCGTCGTGGCGGCCGGGTTCCAGCTCATGACGCGACCCGTGAGGTCCACGCTGATAATGGCATCGTTGGAGCCCGTGACGATGGCGGCAAAGTGGGAGAGGATGCGCTCTTCCTCCTTGCGGTGGGTGATGTCGAAGGCGACTCCCTGGAAGTAAAGCGGCATTCCCGAACGGTCGAACACGATGCTCAAGGAGGCATGCAGCCAGACCGTGCGGCCGCTCCGACTCTGCATCCGGTATTCGTGGACGGAGGATTCCGCCTGACGCCTCTCCCGGGCCTGCCTCCAGTCCCTCTGGAACTGCCCGCGATCGTCGGGGTGCACCTGTTGGAGCCACAGCGTCGGGTCGCGCAGCCACTCCGCCTGATCGAAACCGAGCAACGCCTCGACCTGCGGACTGACGTATTGCAGCTTGAAGACGTTCTGCGTGTCGTCGTAGACGCCCAGAAAGGTGATGGCGGGGATCTGCCCCACCACGGCGAGGTACTTGGCCTCGGCCTCATTCAGGAGTTGGCTTGCTGCCCCCAGCTCTCCCTGGGCTTGCACGACGAGGCGTTGCATGCCCTTGACGGAGCTGACGTCGCGGCAGAAGCGCGCGAAACCAACGGGCGTGCCTGCACCGTCCAGGAGCGAGCGCATGGCCACGTGAACGGTGCGGCCGTCCTCGAGATCGACCTCATACTCGGAGCGGTCGCCCCCCGGCATGCGGCCTCCCAGGCCCAGGTCGGAGAGGGGATGGCCCAGGACGCTCACCGCCGCGTGACCGAACAGGTGCTCAGCGGCGGGGTTCCAGGCCGTGATCACGTCGTCTCGATCCGTCAGGATCCAGGCATCCGGCGAGGCCTCCCAGAGGGCCTGCATCAGAGCCGCCGGAGTGTCTCCCCGGCTGGGTGGGATGGGGCTAGCACGCATGTTCTACCTCTCGTGTCCCCAGGCTAGCGTGTCGACCGTATTATCACTATGAGGTGTCTCATAACGCCGTTCGGATCCAAAGGAACCGACTAGACGGGCAGCGTCAGGCGTTCGGTGAGACTCACGAGCGCCTCGATGCGGGTCTCGGCGAGCCGGAAGCGCGAGATGGCCGTCTGGAGCTCGCGCGCCTGCATGCTCAAATCGTCGGCCGTGCGCGAGACCTGTTCGGTTGCCGTGGCGGCCTCCATCGAGCTGCGGCTGAGGCTCTCGACGGCGATGACCACCTGGTCGGTGCCCTGGCGCTGTTCGCTGGTCGCGTACGAGACCGAGCGGGTGAGCTCGTCCATCTCGCCCATGGCCTGGTTGACCTGGTGGTTCACGCTTGCCATGCGCTCGGCCGCCCGGACGATCTGCTGGCTAGCGTGTGCCTGTTCGTGGGTGGCTTGCGAGGCCTCGCCCAGCAGGTGGGATACCTGGATCGAGGCCTCCTTGATCCGCAGCAACGCGCCGTGCGTATCGTCGGCGAGCTTTAGGCCCTCGCTGGCCCTGGCCGATCCTGCCTGCGTCACCTCGACGGCCTGAGACGTGTCCTGCTGGATGCCATGGATGAGGTCGGCGATCTCCCTGGTGGCCTTGGCGGAGCGCTCGGCAAGCTTCCTCACCTCGTCGGCGACCACGGCGAAGCCGCGCCCCGCCTCACCGGCCCGGGCGGCCTCGATCGCAGCGTTCAAGGCCAGTAGGTTGGTCTGGTCGGCGATCTCGTCGATCACCTCGATGATCGCCCCGATCTGCTCGGATCGCTGCTCCAGCTGGCAAATCGATGCCCGGATCCCCTGCATGGTCTCCGAGATCGCCCCCATGCCCGAAAGGGTTCGCCCAACGGCGGCCTCACCGGTCTGAACGGCCTCCGTGACCCCCACGGCCAGACGGTTGGCGTCGGATACGTGCGTTGCCGCCTCATGGATACTCGCTCCCAGCTGGGAGATGGAGCTGGAGGTGAGCCCCACGGCCTCGGCGAGCTCGTCGGATTGCCGCCTGACCATGGCCACCTTGTTCTCCAGAAGCTGGGAGGAGGAGTCGACGGCCTGGATGTTCGCCGCCATCTGCTCGGTAGCCGCTGAGGTTTGCTCCGCGCTGGAGGCCTGGACCGAGACGGTCGCGGACAGCTCGCTGCTGGCCGAGGCGATCTGTTCGGAGTTTTCGCCGACTGCGTTGGCGGCCTTACGCACCCGAGCCACGATCTCCTGCAGGCCCTCGATCATGCGGCTGATCGCGTTACCGAGCCGGTCGCGATCGTGCTTGGGGACGATCGCCACGCCCAGGTTGCCGTGGCTGACCTCGTCGGCGGCGTCGGCCATCTGGCGCAGGTAGACCATCATGGTCTCGAACGATCGGGCCAGGTCGCCGAGTTCGTCCTGGTGAGCCACGGTGACGGGCCGGTCCAGTTCACCGGTGGCGACGCCCTCGGCCACGTACACCAGACCCTGGAGCGGGACGATGATGCGCTGGCGGATCGTGACGAGCGAGAGGACGACCAGTGCGAGGGTCAGGAGACTGAGGGCCACCAGCGTGAGGATCCCGAGCTCCTCTTCGCGTTGGGCGGTCTTGACGCTTAGCTGGGTATCCGCGCTGACGGCATGCGAGACCTCGAGAATCGAGTCGATTCCCTTGCTCGCCTGTTCGATCCACG
>DATNQJ010000039.1:0-8506 GCA_036704085.1 Stenomitos sp. | reverse complement strand
GGAGAGCGTCCCGAGCTCCACCTGGGTCCCGCTCTTCACACTCACGCCCGTGCGCAAGGCTTTCTGGCCCTTGCCCCGAGCCTCGACGGCCACGCTACCCAGCGAGGGCGCGACGAGCTTGAAGGCGCCGTGGGCATCGGTGGTCGTCTCGGAGGCGGACACCGGATCGGGGGAGAGGGCCTCGATGCGGTACGGGGCCACGTAAGCTCGGACCGTGGCGCCCTCGACAGGCTGTCCCGCGGCGTCGACGAGCTCGCCTTCGATCAAGGGGATGGTCTGCGAGATGCCGTCCTGCGGGACACCCGTGTTCGGGAGCCCGCCACCGGGCAGCAGCCTCGGGTCGCAGCCTGCGAGGGTCAGCAACAGGGCCAAGGCCCCGGCAAGGTGGCGAAGTAAACGCTGGCTCATCTGGTCTCCGGTCCCTGGCACGACGCTCTCAGTCTAGCTCCTGGCAAGCAAGCCATCAAACGCCTCGGCGCGGCAACGTCACGTAGAAGGTCGAGCCGGCTCCGAGTTGCGACGTGAAGCCCAGCATGCCGCCCGCGCGATCCAGGAGCTCCCGCGCGAGCGCCAGGCCCATCCCCTGCCCTCCGAGCGCCGGCACGACCTGGAACCCGGGCTCCCCGATGCGCGCCTGGAGCTCCGGGGGGATCCCCGACCCATGGTCGGCGACATACACCGTGACCCAGGCCTCCGAGACGGCGGCCCAAAGTCGGACACTCGTGCCCATGGCGGAGTAGCGGCTGGCATTGTCGAGCAAGGTGCCGAGGACCTGGATCACGTCCGCCGGGGGCACAGCGACCTCTGCGTCCGGCACGGTTTCCAGCAGCAGGGCCTGCCCCTTCCGACGACAGGTCTCCCGGGCGATCGCATGGGCCTCCATCAAGCAGGACGCCAGCGAGACGGCTTCCTGCTCCGGCGCCTCATCCGCTCCCGGCCACGCGGCTAGCATCGTGGCCTGCTGCTCCAACGCCGTCAGGACCTCGCCAGGCTGGGCTTTACCCGCCTGCAAGGCCTCGCGGAAGTGGCGCACCGCGTAGGCCGCGTTGCGCGCCTCCAGCATGAGCCGGGAGAGGAGGGCCTCCTGGGTGCTGGCCAGCTGGACGGCCGAAGCCTCATGGGCCTCCGCATCCTGACGGGAATGGGACTGGCGGCGCGACGAGGCAATCAGGGCCATGAGATCCCCGAGGCGCTGGGCGAGGCGGGACTCCTGGAGCCTCAGGGCCGTCTCTTCCGGCCAGCAGAGGATCACGAGGCCCTCCCGGTCCTCCTGGGGACCGAAGGCCACGCAGAGCAAATGGCCGTCCGGAGCGATCTGCTGGGCCCAGGCCGACTCGGTCGGAGTCAGCGGGGCCTGGGCGAGCCGCAACAGCACGCTGCCCATCGGATCGCGGAAGGCCTGGTGCACGTGCGGCCACTCACGCTCCGCCCAATCGATCGCCAAGAAGGTCTCTCGAATCTTGGCCCCGCCGTCTGCCGAGAGGCCCGCGAGCGTCAAACGGCCGCCCGGGGCCCGGAGGGCGATCGCCGCATGGCTCGCGCCGGTCAGGCGCCGCAGGTGCACGGCGGCCTCCCGGAAGACCTGGTCCGGGTCGCTTTGCCCCTGGGCCAGGCGGGTCAAGGCGAGGAGGGCCTCCTTCTCGTTCTGACTCTTGGCCAGCCGGCCCGCGAGGACCTCGTTATCCAGCAGCAGGGACAGCTGCGGCTCGGCCGCCCGGACGTGATCGACGAGGGGCCCGCCGATCTCGGCTTGCCGGCTCGCGAGCACGGCGACTCCGACCGGACGGCCCTGGCGAACCATGGGGAAGACGAGGGTGGAGCGTCCGTGGAACGAGGCCTGCCCAAGGGCCGTCGGAGCCGCATAGGCGTTGAAGATCTGAGGCTTGAGGGTTTGCAGGGAGCGCGAGACGGGGTCCGTGCCGATCCGCAGGGTTGCCGACAGATCCGCATCGGTGGACGCCACCGGACGCAAGAGTTGCTCGTCCTCGAAGTAGGCGTACAACGTGCCCTCGAGCTTGTGCTCGGAACAGAGACTCTTGAAGGCCGCTCCCAGCTCCTGCATTCCCTTGAGCGACGGGTGCCCCCCCTCGTCGCGCGGGGCCTCCCACCCGAAGATGGCGAGCGAGGCCGAGCCGACGACCGCCGCCAGGAGCGCCGCCTGGTGGTTCCCCAGCCACGCGGCAAGCCCCACGGCCCCCATCACCAGGGCGCCGCGCGACAACCAGACGAGTTGGGGACGGAGTCGAATGGCCTCATCCCTCCTCATGAACGATCGATACGACTGCCATAATCTTATCAAGCAACCCCGCCGTTCATCAATCAAGCAGTGCGACGACGGCGCGCATGTCCGGCAGAGCCCCCAGCTGCTTGAAGAGTACGCTGGCCTTGTCCATCGCATCCATGGCCCGCTCGGCATCTCCGAGCGCCTGGTAGGCCACTCCGAGAGCCACGAGGCTGCGGCCGAGCTCCAGGGGATTCTGCACCCGATCGTTCAGCTGCACCGACTCCCAGGCGAGCTCCCGCGCCTCGCCCCACCGCTCCTCCTGGGCCGCCAGTTGCGAGAGGCCGCGCAGGGCGATCGCCCGGGGCATCTGCCGGTGGACCGCATGGCTCTTGTCCAGGGCCAGTTGCAAGAGGGCGCGTGCCCGCTCCCGATCGCCGGCGGCAAGCTCCACGAGCCCGAAGACCTGATACGCCTCGGCGAGCGTCTCCTGATCTCCGAGGCGCTCCATGAGCAGCACCGCCTCGCGGAGGCACGCCCTTGCCTCCGGGTGGGCCCCCCGGTGGGACAGGGCGTTGCCGAGGTTGCCGAGGGCAATGGCCACCCCCGGCTCCTCACCCATCTCGCGCTTGATCGCGAGGGCCTCGCGGTAGCAGCGTTCGGCCTCCTCGAGGCTTCCCCGGTTGAGCAGCAGGTGACCCATGTTGTTGAGGACCACCGTCGACTGCCAGCGCTCGCCGATCGATCGGAAGGTCTCGAGCGCCCGCGCAAAGGCCTCATGGGCCTCGTCCCAGCGCCCCAGCTCGTAGTAGGCGATCCCCAGGTTGCTCTGGCTGCCGGCGACACCGGCGGGATCGCCCAGCCGCTCGCGCAGGTCCAGCGCCTCCCGGTAGGGAACCAGGGCGTGCTCGGGACCGTCGAGGCGATAGGTCGCGATCCCCTCCAGGCTGTGGGCCAGGGCGCGATCGAGACTGGCCTCGGCCCTCAGCAAGTCGAGGGCCCTCCGGGCGAGAGCGCGGCATGCCGCGAACTCCCCGCGGCGCAAGAGCAGGGTGGCCTCCGCCAGGATCAGCCGGGCCTTCTCCTCCGGAGCCGCGGCTTCCACGGCGCCCTGGCCCTCGTGCAGGGCGGCGATCGCCGAGCCGTAATCCCCGCGTCGCTCGTCCAGCTGTCCACTCAGGAGCGCCAGGCGCAACCGCAGGGTATCCGGCACCAGGGGACGCACGGCCAGGAGCTCATGGCGAGCCGCCTCGAGCTTACCCGAGGTCAGGAGCACCTCGGCCAGCTCCAGGCGGATGGTGTGGGCCAGGGCGTCGGCCTCGGACCCGGCCCGGCTTGCCTCGCGCAGGAGCGCCTCGGCATCGTGGAGGGCGTGGCGCCGGCGTGCCTCCGTGGCGGCCTTGAGCAAATGAGGCCGGGCCTGGGCCGGTCTAGGGCCCCGCAGGAGGTGGTAGGCACGTTCGGTGGGCCCTCCGTTCTCCGTCTCCAGGAGGTGAGCCACCAACGAGTGAAGCTCGCGGCGCCTGGGCATCGGAATCGCCTCGTAGGCCGCCTCGTAGATCAGGTGGTGGGCGAAGGCGCCACTGGTCCCGCCGAGCACCATCAGGCCCGCTCCGGCGAGGTTCAGAAGGAGCTGTCGGACGGCCGGAGCCTCGACGAGACGGGAGAGCAGTCCCAAATCGAAGGTCGGGCCCAGGATGGCCGCGCGCTCGATGAGCTGGCGCTCGAGGGGAATGCGCGACTCCAAGCGGCGGCGCAGTTCCCAGCGCAGGCTGGACGGCATGGCCTCCGTCTGGCCCTCCTCGGAGGCCAGACGGGCGAACTCACGCAAGAAGAGGGGATTGCCGCCAGCTCGGTCGACCACCGAGGCGCGCAGGGCGTCGTCGAGCTGCGGCGCCACGGCGTCTACCAGCTCCCGCGCCTGGACCTCGCCCAGGGGGCCCAGGGCGATCGCCACGGTGCCGACCCCCAGGCCGGCGTAGCGCCGGTAGAGCTCGGACCCCCGCTCGGTCAGCATGAACAGCCACGGCGGAATCGCCTCGCCGAAGGCGAGCTCCGCCAGCAGGGAGTCCAGCCAGGCCAGGGACGCCTCGTCCGCCCATTGCATGTCTTCCAGGGCGAACACGGTGGGCGTCGAGCCGAACCGCTGCCGCAAGAGGGCGTTGAGGGCCCGGAACGCCCGGAACTGGCGGTGCCGGGGCTGCACCGCAGCGCCCTCGCTGCCCTCTCCGAGCAGGTAGTCGAGATCCCGCCCTTCCGGGCCCATCTCGAGCTCGAGGCTTCCAAGCGTGAGCCCGATGCCCGACACCAACGCAGACAGGAGGGTGTAGGGACGATGCTGCTCGTTGTCTCGCGAACAGGCCCTCAAGACCTGGCCGCCCGCGCGGGCTTGGGCCAGGAACTCGCTCAACAGGCGAGACTTCCCGATCCCAGGCTCGCCCTGGAGGCTCACGACCAAGGGGCGACCAAGACTGGCCGTCTCCCAGCAGGATCGCAGGTGGCTCAGCTCGGCCTGCCGATCGACCAGGACGTCACGCAGGGCCACTCGGGGGGCGCCGAGCCGGTACACCCCCTCGGACAAGGGCTCGAAGACGTAGTGATCCTTGGCCAGGCGCCAAAAGGCTTCGGTTGCGAGGGCCTCGCCCGGTCGGGCGATCGCCTCGACCGCCGCCAGGACGTCCCTCGTTTGATCGGGCGGCTGGACGCACGGGGCATGCAGCGCGACGGCCACGGGAGGAACGGCTGCCAGGAGCTCGGCAGCCAGGCGGCCGGCCTGCTCGTGGGCAGGTCGCTCGCTGTCGGCAAAGGCGAGCAGCCAGCCGGTCTCCGTCGCTTCGAGGACGGTCGCCCCAAACCGCTGAACGGCGGGCAGGGGCGTAGCCAGCGGAGCCCGGCGGCCCGACAGGACGATCCCGGACCGCAGGCCCACCCGCATCAAGACCTGTTCTCTGGAGTTGGGGCTGTCACGATCGCTCGGAGGCACGGCAATCCTCTCGCAGGGTAATTCCTGCCATGATTCTAGCACTCAAGCCATCTATCGCCTACTCCGTGACCTATTGACGAGGGACTTGCATGGGTGTTTCATCTCTCGCTAGGAGGTGGCGTCTCCGGCCTTTTGCGGGATTTTTCCCCTGGTCGGCCGGCCGCCGTGCTCTCGAACGAGCCTTGCTCGTTCCACATAGGAAAGGAGCCCCCTTGGCCGCGGTATCGAACGTGCTTCTGGCTCTGGCGCTGGTGTCGCCGCTCGCGCTACCGGCAGAAGCCGCCCCCCTGGAAACCTTCCACCTTCAGATCGTCCAGGCTCAGCCCGGCCTCCCGCCCGAGGCCCCCACGGATCTCAAGCTCGAAGAGGAGGCGACGGTCCGGCATGCCCAGCTCCAGTGGCACCAGGGCTTCGGGCTGGCGACGCTCGGGAGCATGGCCCTCACGGCGGGCCTGGGGCTCTACACCAGCAACTTCACCAGCCCCAGCGCGTATCCCACCATGCGCAACCTCCACATGGCCCTCGGCGGCATCACCACGGGCCTGTACATGGGGGCAGCGACCCTGGCCCTGAGCGCTCCCAAGGGCTACGACGTGCATGACGAAGGCTGGGATGCCGTCACGATCCACCGCAGCCTCGCCTGGCTCCATGCCGCGGGCCTGGTCTCCACCGTGACCCTCGGGATCCTGACCTCCATCGGGCGCATGGACCCCAAGGTCCACGGCATCCTGGGCGGTTCGACCCTGGGCCTGATGGCCCTGTCAGCAGGAGTGATCGTCTTTGACTTTTAAGCATTGGAGCGCCATGGCCGCGCTCGTCCTCGGCCTCTCCGGGAAGGCCTGGGCCGTCGAGCCCACAAGCTTCATGTTCTCGCCTGACAGCACCGTGACCTACCACGTCTTGCACCCGATGCACCACGTGGTGGGGGTTTCCCACGAGCTACGGGGCGAGCCCCGGCTGACCGACGGCTCCAAGCCCGAGCTGGTCCTGCCGCTGAGGCTCACCATCCCGATCCGCTCGTTCGACAGCGGCAACCGCAACCGCGATCGCAACATGCTGCAAGTCATGCACGTCGCGCGCTATCCCGACGCCGTGCTGGACATCCAGTCCATCAACTGGACGAGCAAGCGCGCCGAGGGGGGCAAGACGACCGCCGAGGGCACGGCCAAGGGCAACCTCACGCTCAACGGCACGACCAAGCCGGTGGACGTCCAGCTCAGCGGCTTTGCCGAGGGCGATCGCCTGTCGGTCGACGCCTTGTTCTCGTTCCTGCTGTCCGACTATTCGATCGAGCGGCCGAGCTTGCTGTTCCGCCCCATCGACGACCAGGTGAAGCTAGAGGTGAAGGGCATCGCCCTGCGCCAGAAGTCTTGACGGTCGAGCCCGCCGGATCCGGCGGGCTCGCGAGTGTCAGGGGTGCTTGAGGTCCGCCAGCCGCACGTCGCGGATGGTCCCCTTCGAGGGGATGATGGTGGCCCGCCCCCCGTCGTGCAGGATGACCACCAGGCAGCACCTCAAGCAATGGAGGCCATGGGGCGTCAGGGGGGCCATCGGAGCGGTGCACATCGGACAGACGAGGTCCATATGCTCTTCGTCGTGCGTGACCATGGCCACCGGCTCCCTCATCGTGCGTTTCCATCGACAGCAGTATGGCAGACCCACTGAAACCTGAATCCGTAAAAGCCCCTTAATTTGCAGCTTTCCAGGCTTTACCGCCCAACGACGCCTCCACCGCCCCACATCAATCTCATTCTTGATTGCTATACTAATAATCGTTATTAGATCAAAACTAGAAGGAGGAGGCCGTGCTCGCCAAAGCGCAAAGTGGGGCCGTGCTGGGGGTGGACGCCTACGTGGTCGAGGTCGAGGTGGACATCGCCACCGGCCTGCCCGCCTTCACGGTGGTGGGCCTGGGCGATACGGGCGTCCAGGAGAGCCGAGAGCGGGTCAAGAGCGCGATCCGCAACTCCGGCTTCGCGTTCCCGCCCCTGCGCATCACCTGCAACCTGGCGCCCGCCGACATCAAGAAGGCCGGCCCGAGCTTCGATCTGCCGATCTCCGTCGGGATCCTGGCGGCCTCGGACCAGGTCGTCCCGGAGCGCCTGGCGGCGACCATGTTCATCGGCGAACTCTCCCTGGACGGTGCCCTGCGGCCCGTCAGCGGCGTCCTACCCATCGCACTCGCCGCCGCTCGTGCGGGCTTCAAGACTCTCGTGGTGCCGTCGGCCAACGCCCCTGAAGCCGCCCTGGTGAGCGAGCTTACGGTGTACGGCGCCGAGAGCCTCGTGCAGGTCGTCGGCCTGCTGAATCGACCGGGCGACATGCAGGCCACCCGGGTGGACCTCGGCTCCATGCTGGGCGCGGCCGACCCCGACATGCCGGACTTCGAGGAGGTGAAGGGGCAGGACTTCGCCAAGCGGGCCCTGGAGGTCGCCGCCGCGGGCGGTCACAACGTCATGCTCGTGGGTCCGCCGGGCAGCGGCAAGACCATGCTGGCCAAGCGGCTGCCGGGCATCCTCCCTCCGCTCGACGCCTCGGAAAGCCTCGAGGTGACCAAGCTCTACAGCGTGGCGGGCCTCCTGCCTGCAGGCACGCCCCTCATCACCCGGCGGCCCTTCCGCTCGCCCCACCACTCCATCTCTCCGGCGGGCCTGGTGGGCGGCAGCTCCGTGCCCCGCCCGGGCGAGATCTCGCTCGCCCACCACGGCGTGCTGTTCCTCGATGAGCTGCCGGAATTCCGGCGGGACGTGCTCGAAGTCATGCGCCAGCCCCTGGAAGATGGCGTGGTCACGATCTCCCGGGCTCAAATGGCCTTGACCTATCCGGCGCAGTTCACCCTGGCCGCGGCCCTCAACCCGTGCCCGTGCGGCTACCGAGGAGACGTGGTGCGGCCCTGCAGCTGCTCGCCCTCCCAGGCGGAGCGCTACTGGACCCGCCTCTCGGGCCCCCTTTTGGATCGCATCGACCTGCAGATCGAGGTGCCGCGCCTTTCCCAGTCCGATATGATGCACGCGGCCCAGGCCGAGCCCTCGGCCAGCATCCGGGAGCGGGTGGTGCGGGCCCGGGATCTCCAGCGGGAGCGCTTCCACGGGGTCCCGGGCATCCATTGCAACGCCCAGATGCGCGCCCGCGAGGTGCGGACGCACTGCGGATTGGATGCCGCCGGCAGCGAGCTCTTGAAGCAGGCGATCGCCCAGCTGGGACTCTCGGCCCGCTCCTACGATCGCATCCTCAAGGTCGCCCGGACGATCGCCGATCTCGCGGAGGCCAAGGCCATCGCGGCGCCGCACGTGGCCGAGGCC
>DATNQJ010000038.1:0-5922 GCA_036704085.1 Stenomitos sp. | reverse complement strand
GTCTCCCCGACGGCCACGAACGCGCCGCTCGACAGCGCGCGCGCGAGGCGCTCAAGGGCGTCGGGCGGGTGATCGTAGAACGGGTGCAGGCCCGCGGCCCGATGCAGGCGCAGACCGTGCGCCGGGACCAGCGATCGCTCGAACCACTCGACGCCCACCCCGGGCAGCACGAGCTCCGAGACCCCCGCCTCGAGGGCGCGGGCCGCCACGAGCGCGCGGTCGGAGTCGAACTCCGGCGCATCGAAGTGGCAGTGCGAATCAAGATGGCCCATGGGGCTTCATCGTACCGAAACAAGGGCGTTTCGTCACGTCCCAACCCAAAGGCCCCGGTCTCGCCGGGGCCGGGGGTTAGCCCGTACGGGAAACGGGCCGTGCGGGACGCTCCGCCTTGCGGTAGTGGGCGCAGATCGGATCGGCGGGCTGCCTCGGCTCAAGGGCGCAGGGCAGAGTCACCTTCACCTGGGAGCGCTGGTGCGGCTGCTGGAAGAAGTGGCAGTCCCGGCAGCTCTTGCGGGCCTTGAAGGCGTCGCACGCCCGGTACTGCGGGTGCTGGTCCACGCACGGCAAATCATCCATGCTGCCGTTGGGCGCGAGCCCCAGCTCGCCGCGCGGCGAGACCACGAAGTACTGGCAGGCCCCGCAGGTCTTCTCGCCGTCGCGCGCGACCAGATCAAGCCGTAACAGCGACTTTGCCCGCCCTTTTCGGCTGTGGCGAAGCCTTCTTCTCCTTTCCCTCCAACTTCAGCAGATCCAGGATCTCCTGGGCCTTCTGGGCGACCTGGCCGAGGTCCGCCCGGGGGCCCTGATCGGCCAGCTTGCGGATCCGGTCGAGCCGGGGCTTGATGGCCTTGGCCATGACCGGCCCGAGATCCTGCTCCAGCGCCTCGAGTTCTTGCAACAGCTCGTGCATGCCTACCTCCTTGAACATATGTTCTATACCCGTCCCCCCTGCCCTTAAACGGCGTTCCGCCTCATTTGGCCCCTGAACGACGCCTGGTCGTGATACCCTAGTAACTGATGACGACACCCGTTGCGACCGACCCGGTCTACCTCGATTACAACGCGAGCGCCCCCCTGGACCCCGACGTCCTGGAGGCGATGCGCCCCTACCTGCTGACGGCCTTCGGCAACAGCCGGAGCTCGCACGTCTATGGCCAGCGGATCAAGCAGGCGATCGCCCATGCCCGCGACCAGGTCGCCCACATGCTCGGGTGCGAGCCCGCCGAGTTGATCTTCACCTCGGGCGGCAGCGAGGCCAATAACCTGGCCCTCAAGGGCCTGGCCTGGGCCTACCCGGACAAGCGGCACCTGGTGGTCTCGAGCATCGAGCACTACTCGGTGGCCTACGCCGCCGACTTCCTGGCGACCCAGGACCGCGCGGTGACGGTGGTGGGCGTCGATCGCATGGGCCGGGTGGATCCCGCCCAGGTCGCCTCCGTCCTCCGGCCCGACACCCTGGTCGTGAGCGTTCAGCACGCCAACAACGAGATCGGCACCGTGCAGGACGTCCCGGCGATCGCCCGCCGCGCGCACGCGGCCGGCACGCTCCTGCACTGCGACGCGGCCCAGAGCATCGGCAAGCTGAGCGTGCGCGTGCCCGACCTCGAGGTCGATCTGCTCACGCTGGCAGGCCACAAGTTCGGAGGTCCGCAGGGCATCGGCGCCCTCTACCGCCGGCACGGGGTCGACCTGGTGCCCCTGGTGCACGGGGCGGGGCATGAGGACGGTTTGCGCTCGGGCACCCACAGCGCGGCCCTCATCGTTGGACTCGGCAAGGCCTGCGAGCTGGTCACCGAGCGTCTGGAAGCCGACTCCCGGCGCATGCGCGCCATGCACGACCGCCTCTACGCCAAGCTCAAGGCCGGGATTCCGGACCTGGTCCTCAACGGGGACCCCGCGCACCGGCTGCCGCACACGCTGAACGTCTCCTTCCCCGGGATCTTCGGTGGAGACCTCCTCGAGCGCACCCCGGACGTGGCGGCGACCACGGGGGCGGCCTGCCACTCGGGCGTCAACGAGCCCTCCTTGACCATGCGGGCCGTCGGGGCTCCTCGGGAGGTGGGCCTCGGAGCCGTGCGCCTCAGCCTGGGACGCCGCACCACCGAGTCCGAGATCGATCGGGCTGCCGAGGCCCTGCTCGCGGCCTACCGGACGCTCCGACCGGAGGCCCGGTGAACCGGACGACCGAACGACCAGCCAAGCGTAACCTCCTGAACGTCATGCGGCCGGGGCCCTTCCGCCGCTACATGACGGCCGAGACCCTCTCCAGCATCGGCACCTGGATGCAGAACATGGCCCAGAGCTGGGTCATGACGGGGCTCACCCAGTCGGCGTTCATGCTCGGGCTGGTGAACTTCGCCTCCGGCGTGCCGATGCTCCTGCTCACGATGATCGGCGGCAGCTTCGCCGACCGCTTCGACAAGCGCCGGATTTTGGGCTTGACCCTGTCGTGCCACACGGCCCTCGCCGTCCTGATGGCCTACCTGGTGGGCAGCGGGCGGATCCAGCTCTGGCACGTGCTCGCCATCGCTGTGGTCATGGGCATCGTCAACTCGTTCGAGATGCCCGCCGTCTCCGCGCTGGTCCCGGAGCTCGTAGAGAAGGACGAGATCAGCGATGCGATCGCCGTGGACCGCTCGACCTTCCATGCCACGCGCCTGGTGGGCCCGGCGCTCGCAGGCCTGCTCATCGGCTGGTGGGGCAGCGCCGCGGCCTATGTTGCCAATGCCGTGAGCTTCCTGCCCCTCCTGTTCGTGCTGCCGACCCTGAAGCCCCGCCACATCGAGCACCCCGATGAAGGCGGCAAGCGCAGCATCAAGGAGGGCATCGCCTACGTCCGCTCGGATCGTCCGACCATGGCCATGATCGGACTCCTGGCGATGACGACCCTGTTCGTCTTCCCCATCATGCTGATCCTCTTGCCGCTGTATGCCCGCAACGAGCTGGGGCTGCCGGCCAGCGGCATGGGCCTCCTGATGGGCGTGGCGGGCGTGGGGTCGCTCACGGGATCCCTCGGGCTCCTGCTGTTTCCCCGCGAGCGGCGGATCCACGGCCTGGCCGTCGCCTCGGCGGCCATGGTGGCCGCCGTCTTCGGCCTGGCCATCGCCCGCAGCCTCTGGCTCGCCATCCCGGCGCTCGCCCTGGTGGCCGTCTGCCTGTCGACCATGTTCGGGCTCGCGAACACCACCATCCAGGAGCGGGCCCCCGACCACCTGCGCGGGCGCGTCTCCGCCGTGTCGAGCCTGAGCTTCTTCGGACTCCAACCCCTGGCGGCGCTGGGGATCTCGAGCCTCTCGGACGGGATCGGCATGCGGCCGGCCATGATGGCCTCGGCCATCGCCTTCGCCCTCGGGGCGAGCTACATGCTGCTCGGTCCCGCGCGGGCCATGGGGCGCCCATCCGAGCCGCCCGCCGAGGCCTAGACGCCCCGGAACTGGCGCTCGGCCTGCTTGGCGGTCTCCTCGTCGAAGAGGCCCAGCTCGTAGAGGACCACGCGGAAGGTGAGGCGCACCTCCAACAGCTCCTCGATCAGGGCGCACAGCACCAGCAACAGCCCGAAGACGAAGGTCCAGCGCGGCAAGACCGCGAGCCCCTTGATCTGGAAGTAGTTGAGGGCCGCGATCACGAACGAGGTCAGGATGATGCAGGCCATCGCCGCGAAGAGCAGGAAGATGGCATCCCTCAGGTGCCGGGCCCGCCGGAAGATGAGCGCAATCTGCCGATCCAGGCTCTTGATGCGCAGGGCGTCGGAGGGCGTGAGGGGATCGTGGTCCTGGTACTCGCGACGCTCGGCATTCAAGGCGCGGAGCCGGTCGATGAGGCCCGAGTACTTGGTCTGCGCGTTGGAGGTCAGGATGGCGCAGGCCGACAACGCCACCGCCGGCGCGAGGGCCGAAGCGATGAAGGGCGTTGGATCCAGGGCACGAATCGCGCTCATGTCCCCATCCTAGGCGAACTTCCGCTCGGATGCAAGGTTATAGGCCGAGCGACCTTTCGGCCAGGGCGATCGCATGGGAGAATAGGGAAGTCACGAAAGGAGCCCCATGGACGTTCAACGATTGCAAGACTTCGAGCGCTTTTCCGACGAAAAGCTGGCCAAGAACTCGCTCTTCAACTCCCGGCACCTGTTCTTCGATGTGTACTGCCTACGTCCCGGGCAGGCCCAGAAGGTCCATGCTCACGGCGGATCGGACAAGGTCTACCTGGTGATGCGCGGAGCCCCGACCTTGACGCTCGGTCAGGAAGACCGGGTGCTCGCCCCCGGCGAGGCCGTCCTGGCGCCCGAAGGAGTGCCCCACGGAGTGCGCAACGACGGCCCCGAAGACGCCGTCCTGCTCGTCACCATGGCGCCGAAGCCCTGAGCGTTCAAATTCGTACGCAACTTTAACGCGCGAGCTGCCGATAAGATCCTATGACCTTAACTCGTGGTTAAGCCACGACAGGGTCGAGGTAAAACGACACCGACTGGCATGGGCCAACCAAGGGATAACCGAGACTGCTGGAAAGGATTCTTCCATGGCATTCCGAAACCCGCTCGCGCACCTGTTCCTCACGGCCCTCGCCGGCTTGAGCCTCCTCACGGGTTGCGGCACCGCTCCGATGGCGGTCCCGACCAGCGGCTCGCTCGTCGACCAGAGCATCCTGGCGGCCAAGAGCAGGGACAGCGGCCTCTCCCTGGTGGTCATGCCGGACGCCGGCCCGGACTTCCTGTTGAAGGCCATCCAGGGCGCCAAGAAGTCCATCACGCTCGAGATGTACCTCTTGACCTACACGGGGATCACCCAGCAGATCACCGACGCCCTCATCGCCAAGTCCAAGGCCGGGCTCGACGTGCGGATCATCCTCGAGAACCAGCCCTTCATCATGCCGACCCCGCCCAAGCCGGGCGAGCCGCCCAAGCCTCCCATCAACGTCAACCGTGCGGCCTTCGAGGCCCTGACCGCTGGCGGCGTGCGCGTGAAGCGCTCGAGCCCCCAGTTCGCCTTCACCCACGAGAAGTGCATGGTCATCGACCAGAAGGTCGCCTACATCATGACCATGAACTTCTCGAACGCCGCCCTCCAGAAGAACCGCGAGTACGTCGTCATCGACGAGTCGCCCTCGGATGTGGCCGAATTGAACCGCATCTTCCAGGCCGACTGGGACGAGACGCCCATCGTGCCCAAGGATCCGGATCTGGTCGTGAGCCCCTCCAACTCCAAGGAGCGCATCCTCACCCTGATCAACTCGGCCCAGAAGTCGCTCGCCGTCCAGGTCGAGTTCATCGACGACGCCGACGTGGTCGCGGCCCTCGCCTCCCGGCAGAAGGCCGGCGTGGAACTCACGATGCAGCTCTCCTACCAGCGCCCCGAGGGGGACAACGACTCCAACGCCCGGGAGCTCCAGCAGCTCAACGCCGCCGGCATCACCAAGATCAAGTTCATCAAGACCCTGGGCCTGCACGCCAAGCTCATCGTGGCCGACAACGCCAAGGCCTACGTCGGCAGCGAGAACTTCACGACCAACTCCCTGACCCGCAACCGCGAGATGGGCATCATCGTCAAGGACCAGACGATCGTGAGCAAGCTCGCCGAGATCGCGGCCAAGGACTGGGCCGCCAACTAGATGACTCACCCGCTCACCGCCCCGTCGGATCGGCCGCTCGTCATCGGCCACCGCGGGGCGATGGCCATGGCGCCCGAGAACACGCTCGCGAGCTTCCGGGAGGCGATCGCCCAGGGCGCCGACGGCCTCGAATGCGACGTCCACCTGACCCGCGACGGGCAGGTGGTCGTCATGCACGACTTCACGCTGGACCGCACGACGGAAGGAGCGGGGGCGATCGCCGCGCACACGCTCGCCGAGCTGCGCCGCCTCGAGGCGGGCAGCTGGTACGATGCGCGCTTTGCCGGCGAGCCCGTCCCGACCCTCGCCCAGACCCTC
>DATNQJ010000037.1:0-4498 GCA_036704085.1 Stenomitos sp. | reverse complement strand
ATAGACGCAGTACGCCATGCCGTGCCGCCGCAAGAGGGCGTAGACCTCGCTCACGTGCCAGCTCGGGTCGCGAAACTCGAAGGCGTAGCGATGGGTGCGAGGCAGCACCGCGAGGAAGGCCGCGAAGCGTTCCAGGTTGAGCCGCCAGCGCGGCGGCAACTGGAACAGGATGGGGCCGAGGGTCGGGCCCAGCGCCTCGAGGCGGGGCAAGAAGGTATGCAGGGCGCTCTCGGGATCCTTGAGCTTCTTCATGTGCGTGAGGTAGCGGCTCGCCTTGGCGGCGAAGGAGAAGCCCGCGGGCACGGCGTCGCGCCAGGCGGCGAGCGTCGTCTCGGAGGGCAGGCGGTAGAAGCTGTTGTTGATCTCGACCGTGTCGAAGCAGCGGCAATAGTAGTCGAGCCATGCCGAGGTCGGCAGCTCCGCGGGATAGAAGGTGCCGTGCCAGTGCGCGTAGTGCCAGCCCGAGGTGCCAATCCGGATCTCGCCCATGGCCCGTCTCCCCTAGCGCAGCCCCTCCACCATGGCCTTCAGGGCGCGAAACGCCTCGAGCCGCTGGGCCCGCAGCCCGTTGTTGCGCGGACTGGTGGACGGCACCGCGTGGACGACGAGGCCCTCGGGCGGTTGTCCGAGCTTGGCGTAGCGCTCCTTGAGCCCCAGCCCGTTGAAGCAGACGATCCGCGGGCGGTAGCGATGCAGGAGGCCGTCGAGCCGCCGGAACCCCGCCCGGAAGTCCTCGGCCGTGAGGCCGTCGATGGTGGGGGTGGGCCGCTTGATGGCATCCGTCACGCCCAGGCCGTAGCGCAAGAGCTCTAGGTCCTCGCCGGGGCCGCGCAGGACGCGCGGGACCAGACCCGCCTCGTGGAGATCCTCCCAGAAGCGGTTGGCCTTGCGGAAGTAGTAGTGACCCGCCTCGACCGCGAGCGGATTGGGGTTGTAGCCCACGAAGAGGACGTCCAGGTCCTCCTGGAGGATGTCCTCGAGGGTGAGCATCCCGTCGAGCCAAATGCGTCGTGCCATGCCTCGACTCTAGCAGGAAATCGCATCCCTCCCACGCTTGACTCTTGCTTGTGCGGAGATAAACTATCTATACGGTCAGTTAATGAGGTGAGCCATGGCGCGACGGATCGTTCCCGAACAGCAAGCCGAGCGGCGCGACGCCCTCCTCAAGGCGACCTACCAGGTGCTGCTCGCCAAGCCCTATCGAGACGTCACGCTGGAGGACATCGCCCAGCGCGCGGGCTTCAGCAAGGGCATGACCGTCTACTACTTCAACACCAAGGAAGAGATCTTCCTGGCCTGCTGGGACTGGCTCATCGCCCGCATCAGCGCGCGCCTCAAGGCCCGGGTGGCCGAGGCCCCCGATCCGGTGGCGGCCGTCGAGGCCGTGGTGGACAGTGTCTTCACCGACGTGCGGGACCTGCGGGCCTTCTACACCATCTACCTGGAGTTCCTGAGCCTGGGGGCCCGCAACCCGGCCTTCGGCCGCATCAACACGGGCTTCTACGCCCACTGCCGCGAGCTCAACCACGCCATCGTCACCGAGGGGATCCGGCAAGGGCTCTTCCGCCCGGTGGACCTGACGGAGGCCGCCGAGGTCAGCCGCGCGCTCATCGACGGCATGAGCATCCAGGTGTTGTTCGCAGAGGACCCCGACGCCTTCGGCCCCTACCGGGATCACTGTATCCGAGCCCTGTTGAGTTACCTGCGCCCCTAGAGAAGGAGGTTGCCATGAAACTGCTCAAGCGCGTCCACCGGCTCATCGATCACCTGGGGCTCCAGCCTCACGACGAGCGGCCCCTGGACGTCCACCTGACCCAGGAGGACATCGCGGCGGAGCTGCACTACCCACGGCCGGTCGAGGCTCAGGAGCCCGGTAGCGTGCGCGTCACCATGCTGGAGCACGTCTAGTCTCGAGAGGAGGCCGGATCCATCCGGCGTCCGAGGCGCATGAGCTCCCGGTTCATGCCGGCCACCAGCCCCCTGGAGGCCACCCCGATGCACCCGTAAAGCGCGATGAGCCACAGCGGCACCAGCGCGCCGTGCGCCGACGGGAAGGCATAGAGCCCATGGCTGATGAGAAGGCTCTCGGAGCCGGGCCCGATCAGCATGCCCATGAGGGCCGCCGACCAGTCATGGCGGTGCCGGACCCAGCCCAGGCGCAGCGCCAGGAGGGCCAGCATGGCGATCGCCACCCCCGTGGGCGCCTGATTGGCGAACAGCGACAGGCCGATCGCGCCCACGGCGACCAGCCCGTCCGCGACGTGGAACTCCACGGGCGGCATGAGCGCCGCCAGATGGCGGATGGCCACCAGCCCAAGCCCCCAGTAGAAGAAGACGAAGAGCGGCAAGAAGAGAAGCTGAGCGGGCGCCGCGTAGACGGTCACGCCCGTCCCCGACTGGGCCACGTCGATCCCCGCGCCGAGCGTGAGGCCGAGGGCGTAGTAGACGAGGTCCGCGCGATCGTGGCTGATGAAGAGCATCAGGGGAAAAGCCGCCACCAGGAGCGGATACACCCAGGGGGTCTGCCAGCTCAGGGCCATGGCCAGGCACGCGAGCCCCATCACTCCGGCGATCCCGACGTGTCTGATCATGAGTCCCTCCTGCCGTCCCCCCGGGGCACCATTCTAGCCGGTTCTCGTCGCCCGAATGGCCAAAACCCTTCGTACGCCCCGGCAACCGGCGCCGCGGCGCGGGTTGCTACCATGGGGCCCATGAGGACACACGCAAGGCCGTTCCCGGCGGCCCTATGGTTCGTCGCCCTCTCGCACGCCACTCTGGGGCTTGGCTGTGGCACCCTGTAGGCTTCGAGCCGGGTGGCTCGGCGGGCTGGGAGGCCTCGCGATCGCCCTCCTGCTGGCAGCTCCCGCCCTGGCCAATGGGCAGCTCCTCGTCGAGTCGGAGCCCTCTGGTGCCCAGGTCTACCTGGATGGTCGCGCCATCGGCCAGACGCCGCTGCTCACGGACGACGTTCCGGACGGCCCGCACGTGGTGGTGCTGCGTCGCCCTGGTTACCGGGATGGCCGTCTCGGCGTCCGGATTCTGCGGGACCTCACCACCCGCAAGAGCCTTCGCCTCCGGGCAAAGGGCCCGGGCGGCGAGCTACGGGTCACGCGCTGGCCCGCACACCCAAAGCCCCGGGTACCCCGCCCTCACCCCAAGCCACGCCCCGTCGCGCCGCTGCCGTTCGATACCCCTCGGCCGCAGATCGAGATTACAGCGGCGCCACCGGAGCCTGTGAGCATTCCCAGCTTGGCCCCGGTCCGGCCCCTCGTCCCGGCTCCGGGCCTGCCCTGGCAGCACATGGCCTTCTACGGCCTGATGGGCATGTTCCTCGCGCTCCTGGCGGGCCTGATCTGGCAGCGACGCGAGGAGCCAGCCGACTGGCAGGCGGACAAGCCCCTGGCCCGCTTCCATCCTCTCACCCCGGGGCGCCTGCCCTTGCCCGCCGTGGAGTGCTGCCAGCGGGGCATGCGGCTCGTTCAGGCGGGTCAGGTCCGGCTAGGCGCGGAGGCGCTGCTCGCGGCCTATCGCCAGGCGCCGGGCGTCCAGATGATCTACAACCTGGCGATCGCATGGCACCTCACGGGCTCGCCGCTCGCCGAAACGGCCTACCGTACGGCCATCCAGCTGGATCCGGCCCACCGGGACGCATGCTTCAACCTGGCCAAGCTCCTGGACGATGCGGGCCGTCCCCTGGAGGCCATCGCGGCCTACCGGCAACTGATCGCGGCGGTGCCGGGCGACGGCGCGGCATGGTTCAACCTGGGAAACGCCTACGCTCGGCTCGGCATGGGTGCCGAGGCGGTCAGCGCCTTGCAGCGCGCCCGCAAGCTCCTGGGCGACGACGCGGCATGCCGTCACAACCTGCGCCTGGCCAAGCGGCTGCGGCCATGGTGGCGGCTCCTGGCTGGCCGGAGGGCAAAACCCTTGCTCCTTTCGTCGGGGTGAGCGGGCTCCGGGTATAATGACCTGTCCCCGTTCCCAAGCAGAAAGACGCCATGCCCCCACTTTCGCTGCGCACCAAGCGCCTCGTCGCCGGATCCCTCACGGTCGGCGGTTTGGCCTTCCTGTACGTCGTCCACCAAGTGCTTGCCCCCTTCCTGGTGGCGCTCTTGCTGGTCTACATCCTCAATCCCCTGGTGGATTGGCTGTCGGTGAAGCGGATCGCCCGCTGGACCATCGGGCGCAAGGGAGCCGTCGCCCTCGTCTTCCTGGGCTTCTTCACGGTGCTCGGCCTGGGCGGACTCCTGCTCGGTCCCCAGATCTACGGGGAGGGGGCGCGGCTCACCCGGGAGATGCCCGCGGTGATCCGCGACTTCGAGCACAAGGTGCTCGCGCCGTTCATCGCGAGCGTCCAGGGCGGCCTGGACCGTGCCGGGATCCGCCTCAACGCCCGCGAGAACCTCGACAACGTCTACGCGAGCATCCTGCACTCGAGCGCCGGCCACACGACGACCCTGCTCAAGCAGGGCCAGATGGTCGTCAAGGGGATCTTCTC
>DATNQJ010000036.1:0-2195 GCA_036704085.1 Stenomitos sp. | reverse complement strand
GATCTTGTCCACCTTGTTGTACGCCTCAGCGAATGCCGACGCGATCGCCGGCAACTCCCCAACAATCCGGTCGAGAATGGCCTTCTCGTTGTACTTTTGATAAGCATCCGCGCGCAGCTGCATCGCATCCGCTTCCGCCTGGCCCTTCGCCCGCACGACCTCGGCCTCGGACTCACCCTTCGCCTTGACGATATCCGCCTCAGCCTTACCGCGCAGGAGCGACACCTCGGCGTCCGCCTTACCCTGCTCGCGGGTCGCTTCCGCGCGACCAGCCGCTTCCTTGGCGAGCTTCTGCCGCTCCGCCTCGGCCATGATCTCGATCTTCCGCTGCTCGGCTTCCGATTGCCGGATGACCGTCGCCTCCAGCTCCAGCTGCCGCCGCTGCACCTCGAGCTCCTGGACCTTGATGAGCTCCTGCTTCTGGACCTGATCGATGCGGACCTGCTCGGCCATCACCTTCTGCTGCGCCTGGTTGGCGGCGATGTCGTATGCCTTCTCCGCCACGGCCTTCTGCTCGTTCACCGACGCCTCGTACTCGGCCTTCTTCAGCTCGAGATCCCGGTTGGCTTCCGCCTGCCGGGTCTCCGACTGCGCCTGGGCGATGACCCGGGCCTGGTCCGCCTCGGCCTTCGCGACTGCCGCCTCACGCTCGGCGCTCGCGCGCTTGATGGCAATGTCCCGCTCGGCCTCGGCCTGGGCGATCTCGGCTTCCCGCTTCACCCGGGCCACGTCCGGCTTACCCATGTTCGTAATGTAGCCCTGATCGTCCGTCACCTTCTTGATGGTGAACGACACCACCTCCAGGCCCATCTTGCTCAGGTCTTCCGCCACCGTCTGGCGCACGCGCCCACCTACCATCTCCGGCTCCTTGACGATCTGCTCGATGGTCAGGACGCCGACGATGCCCCGCAAGTGACCTTCCATCACCAGGCGAATCAGGGCCTCGCGCTCCTTCTGCGGCTTGTTCAGCAACTGCTCGGAAGCCGTCCGGATGCTCTCGGGGTCGGACTTCACCTTCATCTGGGCGACCGCCTCGACCGACACGGCCACGCCCTGCTTGGTGTAGAGGTCCTGCTCGGGCGCCACGTCAAAGGACATCAGCTCCAGGGACAGCGCCTCGCACGCCTGGAAGAGGGGCACCACCAGCTTGCCGCCGCCCGTCACGATCTGGGTGCCGCCCCAGCCATAGACGATGAGGGCCTCGTTGGGCCCCACCCGGCGGTACATGACGCCGATGACAAACAGGAGTCCGACGACCGCGGCGACCGCGACCACGGCGATGATGAGTGCTACCATCCGTCCCAATCCTTTCGAACAGTGCTGCGTCTACTGGATCTCGTCGAGGGGCTGGACCACGGCCACCCCCTGCTCGTAACCGGTGATGACCACCTCGCACTCGCGAGCGATCGCCTCCCCATTGGCACTTCGCGCCCCTTCGCTCCGCCGGGCCCCCGCCATCGGAAACACGACCTCCCCCACCCCGTCCGCCGGGATGGAGACCGTCACCTTGGCGATCGTCCCCTCCAGCAGGAAGTCCCCTGGATGGAGCACCCGCTCGCTGGCCCGGACCTTATCGATGAACGTCCGCACGATCCACGCGGCCGCCCAGCCCGCGACCACCGCCACGGGCAAGGTCAGCAAGGACGGCCAGTGCGCGAAGTGGCGCAACAGGTAGCCCGCCGCGCCGAACCAGGCGCTGAAGGCGACCAGCGAGGTCACGTTGAAGTAGCGTAAGAGGGAGTGACTGGCCGAGGCGTCGTCGATGTGATCGCCATGGGTGGCCGAGTGCAGGAACCCGAAGGCCGACAGGCCGCTGAAGAGAGCGCCAAACAGGAAACAGGCGAGAAAGAGCGTTTCCATGAGCCTCCATCCAAGCAATCAGCAGCCGGCGACCGGGCAATTTACTCTTACCCTTGCTTGCTCTAGACTAACATCAGACTCTTGACCTGATGCCGAGGCTCTCGGCGCCTACCCGCTCAGCCGGGGCGGCGCCTGAAACGTAGAGGAGAGGCGCCGATGAAGCTGATGACGCGCATGGCCATCCTGCTCAGGGCCTGGACGGAACGCTACCTTCCCAAGGAACCCGCTTCCGGCCGCGTCATCGACTACTCGGTCGAGCAACTCGCGAACGCCGCCCAGGAAATCAAGCGCCGGGTGGCCGAGCTCATCGCCATCAAGACCCGGACCGAGCGGCA
>DATNQJ010000035.1:0-5705 GCA_036704085.1 Stenomitos sp. | reverse complement strand
GGCGTTCCAGGTCGCCGGCCGCCGTGGCGATCTGATGGGTGGCATGCGCCGCCTCCCGGGCACTGCGATTGATGGTATCGACGGCCCCCACGATGAGGTCGCCACCGGCGCGCTGCTCGACGGTCGCTGTCGAGACCTGGTGGGTCATGCGGTTCATGGCCTCGACCGCCCGGACGATGTACTCGCTGCCGGTCGACAGCTCCAGGATGGCGCCCGTGACCTCGCGGGTCAAGAGGGCCATGCGATCGCTCGCTGCGAGAATCTGGTCGGTGGCTCCGGTCTGCTCCTGGACGGCAACCTCGATCTGGCCCACCTGGGCGGTCGCCTGCGCCACCGATTCGACGATCTGGTCGAGGGCGCCGCCGGCGTTGCGCGCGAGAGTCATGCCCGCCCGGATGGCCTCCTCGCCCTCCTGGGTGGTGCGAATCGTCGCCTGCGTCTCGTCCTGGATGGCCTTCAGGAGGTCGGCGATCTCCCGGGTCGCCCTGGCCGAGCGCTCGGCCAGCTTGCGGACCTCGTCGGCCACCACCGCAAAGCCACGGCCCGCCTCACCAGCGCGCGCCGCTTCGATCGCGGCGTTCAAGGCCAGCAGGTTGGTCTGCTCGGCGATGTCGTCGATCACCGCGATGATGCTGCCGATCTCGTCCGTGCTCTTGCCGAGACCCTGGATCGACGAGACGACAGAACCCATGACCCGGTTGATCCGCTCCATGCCCTGGACGGTCTGATCGACCGCCAGGCGGCCGTTGCCCGCCGCCTGGCTCGCCCGCCCGGTCGCCTGGTTGGCCGTCGTGACGTTGATGGCCACCTGCTGGAGGCTCGCGGCCAGCTGACCGATGCTCGAGGCCGTCACCTCGGCGGAGGCCGCCAGGCCATCGGCGTTGCTGGCCGCCTGGCGCAGGTTGGTCATCATCTCCTCGATGGAGGTCGAGGTCTGCTCCACGCTGGTGGCCAGGGCCTCCGCGTTACCCGACACCTGCTGGATGCTCGCGGCCATCTCCTCGATGGACGAGGAGGTCTCGTCGGCCGTCGAGGCCTGAGACTGGGCCAGACGTGCCAGGTGCTCGGTGCTTGGCCGGATCTGCTCGGCCGACGAGGCGACGACATGGGCCGACGAGGCGATCTGGCCCGTGATCTCGCGCAGCCGGGCGTCCATGGCGTTCATGGCCTCCAGCAGCTGGCCGATCTCATCGCGCGACTCCACCCGGATGGTCTCGCCAAGCTGTCCGTCTGCCAGCTGGTTGGCCATGCGCACCGCTCCCCTGAGTGGCAGGGTGATGCTCCGGATGATGAAGACGATGAGCCCCAGGGCGAGGCCGAGCACCACGAGGATGCTGCTGAGCGTCAAGACCTTGCTCTGGTTGAACTTCCCGACGCGCTTGGAGAGCAAGGCGTCGAGGCCGGGCGAGGTCGCGTCATACAGGGCGAAGGTGCCGTCCGAGGCCCCCTCGAGGACCGCGCCGAACTCGGCGGGGGTGAGCGCGACGCGATTCGCCTTGGTCAAGCGCTCCTCGACGAGCTTCAAGAGGGCCTCGGTGCGGCGGGTGTTGTCCTCCGCAGCGCCCCTGAGCAGGGGCTCGAGGGTGGCGTTGTTCTCGTAGGCGACCTTGTAGTCGCCGTTCAGGAGATCGAGGTTCGACCGGATGAGCCCGCTCAGGACCACCAGTTGCGTGCGATCCTCGGCCGTCATGGTGCCCTTGGCGAGGATGCCCGACACGTGATGCTCCAGCTGGCCGAGCAGATCGGCCGCTGTGGGCAGCTTCACCACCACCGCGTCCATGAGGTAGTAGCTGTCGAGATCCGGATCCAGGATCAGGTTGGAGTAATTGCCCACCGTGGAGTTGAGCGCCAGGAGGCTCGCAGCGAGGGCGACGGGCGGGGATGCCTCGATAGCCTTTCGGACCTCGGCGAAGTCCTTGCCGGTCTTGAGATCGGCTCCCAGGCGCTTGTCGACGGCCACGAGCCGCTCGAAGGCCGTGGTGAGCTCCGCCCGCCGGGCCTCCCGGGCAGACGTTGCGGCCGGATCCTGGCGCGCGGCATCGAGGGCCCGCGTGTAGGCCAGGCTGCTCTCCAGCACGCCGCGCAGGGGCCTCAGGTACTCGACACCGTTCCGCTCCTTGTTGCCGAAGTCGATGGCGATGTTCTTCTCATGGACCAGGAGTTGGATGCCGACGATGAACGGGACGAACAGCGAGACGGCAATGAATGCCAGTTTCTGCCAGATCTTGAGCTTTTTGAGCATGCAGCTGCCTTCCTTGCACAGTCGAACGAAACCACCTTGCGGTATTGGCTAACGTAACCAAGCGTTCCTGAAGATGGCCTGAAGATTCCCGAACCTCACGCCAACCCCAAGAAACATAAAGGAAGCGTGAAGTTCTGGCGTCCGTGCGGTAGAATCAAGGGTGGCTTCACGTTCGTTTACAAGGGGGACCCCATGCCGGTGCGCCAACTACTGGGTCGGAAAGTCGTGGTCGTCGAGGGGAGTCGGACGCCCTTTTTGCGCTCGCAAACCGCGTTTGCCGATCTGATGGCCTACCAGCTGGGGGCCATCGCCGTCTCCGGCCTCTTGCAGAAGACCGGGTTGGACCCGGCCCTGGTGGACCGGCTCCTCATGGGCACGGTGATCGCCGAGCCCCGCACCTCCAACCTGGCCCGCGAGGTGGCGCTCGCCGCCGGCCTGCCCGAGACCCTGCCCGCCTACACGGTGACGGCGGCCTGCACCTCGGCCAACGTCGCCATCAGCAGCGCCGTCGAGGCGATCGCCGTCGGCATGGCGGACGTGGTCATCGCGGGCGGCGCCGAGATGCTCTCGGACGTGCCCATCCGCTTCAGCCGTCCCCTACGCCAACGCCTCATCGCCGCCCAGAAGGCCAAGGGTCCGGGGGACTACGTCAAGCTCCTGGGGGGCCTCAAGCCCACCGACATCCTGCCCGACACGCCGGCGATCGCCGAGTTCTCGACGGGCCTCACCATGGGCCAGAGCGCCGAGCGCCTCGTCAAGCGCACGGGAGTCACGCGCGAAGAGCAGGATGCCTACGCCCTCGCCTCGCACCAGCGGGCGGCCAAGGCGACCGAGGCGGGCCTCCTCGAGCAGCAGATCACCCCGGCCCTGGTGCCCCCCACCTTCCAGCCCATCACGGCAGACAACGGCGTGCGGGGCGACTCGACCCTCGAGAAGCTCGCGAGCCTGCCGCCGGTGTTCGATCGCCAGTTCGGCACGGTGACGGCGGGCAACAGCTCCTTTCTGACGGACGGAGCCGCCGTCGTCCTGCTCATGAGCGAAGAGCGGGCCCAGGAGCTCGGCTACGAGCCCCTGGCTTCCATCGTCGGCTACGCCATGGTCGCGGGTGAGCCCGTCGAGGAGCTCTTGTCCGGTCCGTCCGTCGCCATCCCGCAGGCCCTCGACCAGGTGGGCATCGGGCTGGACCAGGTCGGGGTAGTCGAGCTGCATGAGGCCTTCGCGGGGCAGATGGTCGCCAACCTCAAGCTCCTGGCCGATCCCGCCTATGCCCGCGAACGGCTGGGACGCGACCGGGCCATGGGCGAGATCGACCCCGCGAAGCTCAACGCCTGGGGCGGATCGCTGTCCATCGGGCACCCGTTCGGCGCCACCGGCGCCCGGCTCGTCACCACCGCCGCCCAGCGCATGCAGCACGAGGATGCCGAGTTCGGCCTCGTCTCGGCGTGCGCGGCCGGCGCCCTCGGCCATGCGCTTGTCTTGCAGCGCGTCTAGCAGAAGGAGATCCACCATGGAAGCCATGACGTTGCTCAAGCGGCCGGATGGCGTGGCCGTGCTCACGTTCGACACGCCCGACAGTCCGGTCAACATCCTCTCGAGCCGCTTCTTCACCGACTTCGCTCGGCTGCTCGACGAGGTCGAGCGCGATCCCGAGATCACGGCCTGCGTGCTCGCGAGCGCCAAGCGGGACAGCTTCATCGCGGGCGCCGACCTGCAGGAGTTCGGAGGAATCACCGACCCCGAGGCAGCCTCCGAGATCTCCCGGGTCGGCCACCGGCTGCTCGATCGCATCGAGGCGAGCCGCAAGCCCTTCGTGGCGGCCATCCATGGCCCGGCCCTCGGCGGCGGCCTCGAGGTGGCCCTCGCCTGCCAGTATCGCCTGGCGAGCGACTCTCCCAAGACCGTGCTCGGCCTGCCCGAGGTGATGCTCGGCCTCTTGCCCGCCGGCGGCGGCACCCAGCGCCTGCCCCGCCTGATCGGCCTCGAGCGGGCCCTGCCCATGCTGCTCACCGGACAGCGGCTGAGGGCCAAGAAGGCCTACAAGTACGGGCTGGTCGACGCCCTGACCTCGCCCTACGGGCTGGTCGAGACCGCGGCCAGGGCCGCCCTCATGCTTGCCGCCGGCACGCTGAAGCCGAACCGCGACAAGAAGCCTCCCTCCGAGCGCCTCCTGGGCTTCGGGCCGGCCCGGGCGCTCGCCCTCAGCAAGGCGCGCGACGAGGTCATGCGTAAGACCCGCGGCCTCTACCCGGCCCCCCTGGCCATCCTCGAGTGCGTGACGGCGGGCCTGGACCACGGCTTCAAGGCGGGGGCCGCCAAGGAGCACGAGCTCTTCGGCAAGCTGGTGGTGAGCCCCGAGGCCAAGCACCTCCTCTGGATCTTCCAGGCGACCAACGAGCTGAAGAAGCTACCCGCCGAGCCGGCGCCTCATCCGGTCCGCAAGCTCGCGGTGCTGGGTGCGGGCCTCATGGGCGAGGGCATCGCCGCGGTTTCCATGGGCCTCAACCCCGTGGTGCTCAAGGACCTGTCGGGGGACAGCCCCGCCAAGGCGGCAAAGAACGTCTACAAGAGCCTCGACAAGCGCGTGCGCTCGGGCTCGCTCACGGACGTCGAGCGATCGCGCCAGTGGTACCACCTGCAGTTCACGACCGATCCCCGGGCGATCGCGGGTGCGGATCTGGTCATCGAGGCCGTCTTCGAGAAGCTGGACCTGAAGCGCCAGGTGCTCGCCGAGACCGAGGCCATCCTCAGTCCGGAGGCGGTCTTCGCCTCCAACACCTCGGCCCTGCCCATCTCTCGCATCGCGGCCGAGGCCCGGTATCCCGAGCGCGTGCTCGGCATGCACTACTTCTCGCCGGTGCCCAAGATGCCTCTTTTGGAGCTCGTCGTGACGCCCAAGACGGCGGAGTGGGCGGTGGCCACCGCCCAGGCCTATGGCATCGCCCAGGGCAAGACCGTCATCGTGGTCCAGGATGGGCCGGGCTTCTACACCACGCGCATCCTGGCACCCTACCTCAACGAGGCCATGCGCCTGCTCGAGGAGGGGGCCGAGATCAGGGCGCTGGACACGGCGCTCAAGGACTTCGGCTTCCCAGTGGGCCCGGTGGCCCTCGTGGACGAGGTCGGCATCGACGTGGGGGCGCATGTGGCCCGCGACCTCGGCAAGGCGTTCGAGAGCCGGGGGCTCGGGGCGTCCGACACTTGCGTCAAGGTCTACGAGGCGGGGTACCTGGGCCGCAAGAATGGCAAGGGCTTCTACCGCTACGAGGCGACGGCCGGCAAGGGTGGCAAGGAGGTCAACACGGACATCTACGCCTTCTTCGGCGGCCCGGAGCGTAAGGCGATCCCGACCCAGGACATGGTTGACCGGCTCGTGCTGTTGATGCTCAACGAGGCCGCCTATTGCCTGCAGGAGGGTATCATCGCCTCGGCTCGGGACGGGGACATCGGGGCCATCATGGGGCTC
>DATNQJ010000034.1:0-7659 GCA_036704085.1 Stenomitos sp. | reverse complement strand
CCCCGACCCGCCCCACCGGGGGGCGGGAGCACTCCGATCGTGCGTGCGTGAGAGCTAGGATCTAGACCCTGCACCGCATGCGTCTCCGTGACGACCTCGCGCAGGGCCTCGAAACCCGGCTTCCGGCGCCCGTCGGTGGCGATGAGGCCGAAGGTGGCCTCCGTGTGGGGCAGCCACCACGCCGGCAGCTTGTCGGCATCCACCAGCTCGTAGTACGCCGCGAACCGGAACCGGTCCTTGACCGGCGACTGCGCGATCGCCCCCAGCATGGCGCGCGTCGACTCCTGGATCCAGCGCGCCTGCCGGCCCTCGCCGAGAAACGCCAGGCACCCCGTCTCGCAGATGGCGCCGTCCTTGTCGTACCGCTGCATCAGCTGCGATAGGTACGCGATCTGGGGCCAGGCCCCCCAGTCGTTCAGGTGGGAGTAGTTGCCCGGGTAGAAGTCGTAGCCGATCACGTCGATGGCCCCGGAGGCCTCCTTCAGGACGCCTTCTAGCGCTCCCTTCCAGGGCAGGTAGAAGGTGTCGCAGACGTTGATGACGGTCTTGACCTTCCAGTCCGGATGCGTGGCCTGGTACCGCGCGATCTCGGCCTTGGCCTCACGGAAGACCCGCGCGTCGTACGAGGCCGGGATCGGATCCAGGACGGTGTTGAACTCGTTGCCGAGCTGGTAGTACTGCACCTCGGGCCCCAGGGCCGTGACCACCGCCCGGACGTAGCGCCGGTACTCCCCGAAGAACGCCTCTGGATCCCGCTTCAAGAGGGCGATCGCCCAGTCCGGGTAGGTCCCCAGGTTGACCTTGGCCTGGAAGCCGCGATCGCGGCAGTCCCGCAGCAGGCCCTGGTAATACGGCAGCTTCGAGGTATCGAGCGAGCCCGGTTGAGGCTGCAGATCGCTCCAGCGCACGTCGAACCGCAAGAGGCCCATGCCGAGGTCCTTGGCGGCCGCGAGCTGCGCATTCGTCGAGAAGCGTTTCGGCTCCGAGAGGACCGGATGCCAGGCGATGCCCCAGGTGAAGCCGTGGGGCAGGTCCGCGGGCACCCGATAGCCGGGGTTCGGCCAGAAGGGATGGTAGGCGAGAACCGCGAGGCCGACGGGCACGAGCCCGAGGGTGAAGGTTCCGAAGGATAGCCAGCGTTTGGCACGGCGACGGGGCATGTGGACACCAGGATCGTGGGAGGAAAGGCTCTAGCCAGTTTACCCCCCGCTCTCAGCGCGCAAACCCTGGGGTTCAACGAACCGGAAGTAGGTGTCGAGGCCGCAATAGCGGAAGATCCGGAAGATGAACGGGGCCGCCCCCCTCAGGACGAAGGCCTTGCCTCCGGCCTTCAAGAGCTTGTCCAGGCGCAGAAAGGCCTTGAGCCCCTGGCTGTCGAGGCAAGTCAAGCCGCTGAGGTCCAGGGTGACGTTGGCATGCAGCTCCGGCACCAATGCCTCCAGCTGGGCATCGAAGGCCCGAGCGGCGGCCGCGTCCAGGTCACCGCGCAGCCTGACGCAGCTGCCGTCATGAGTCGTTTCGACGTCGATCTGCAAGGTCGCACCTCCGCCCTCCCGTCGGGAGGACTAACATGTTTATACCTTGCAAGATACTTCAGTCAAGCATCACTGGGATTATCGTGAAGAACCGCTCGCGATACGGTTTCTAGCGAGCGATCGCGCCCAGAAAAGCTCGCACGGCAGCATTGAAGGCCGCCGGGTTCTCGACGTTGCTCAGGTGGCCGGCATGGGGGATCCGGACCAGGCGCGTATCCGGCAGCAACGCGGCCATGCGCTCGGCCTCCTCGGGCGGAGTCAGGGCATCTGCCTCGCCCACCACCACGAGGGTGGGCAGCGTGAGGCGGGGAAGGCGTTCGGTCGAGTCGGGGCGCTCGGCCATGGCCCGCTGGGCCAGGGCGACGGCCCGGGGATTGGCGCGCTCGATCCAGGCCCGTACGCGCTCGCGGACGTCGGATGAGGCCACCGGGGCCAAGAGGGTGTTCGGCATGGTCGCAGTCAGCGAGGCAACACCCTCGGCCTCCACCTCGGCGGCCACATGGTAACGGTGCTCGCGAGCCGCCGGGGTATCGGCGGCAGCCTTGGTGTCGGCGAGGACGAGGCCCTGCAGGCGGTGGCCGAACAGGCGCTCGAAGGCCAGGGCGACGTAGCCCCCCATGGAGAGGCCGCCGAGCACGAAGCGCTCGTGACCGAGGGCGTCCATCACCTCGGCGACATCCCGGGCGAGGTCCTCCAGGGTATAGGGGCCGGCAACGGGCGTCCCGCCGAAGCCGCGCATGTCGATGGCCACGACCCGGGCCACGTCTTCCAGGCCCGCGAGCTGGGGCTCCCACATCTCGGAAGAGAACGGAAATGCATGCAGGAGCGCGAGGGTGGGTCCCACCCCGCGCTCCCGATAGGTCACCGTTCCGGAGGAAAGCTGGACCTGCAACGCTTAGTTCTCGTAGCCGGCCTTCAGGTCCTTGAGCTCCTGGAGGTTCTTGCGGGTGCCGTCCAGGTCGGTCTTGAGCTTCTGGATGGCCGACTCGAGCTCCGAGATCTTGCCGAGGATGGCCTTGGCATCCTCCTCGTTGGCGCCGATGGCCTGGCTGAGGATCTGGTCGCGCAAGTTCTCCAGGTCGCCGATCTTCTGCTCCAGGGTCGCGATCGTCTTCTCCGAGCGGTCGATCTTGGCCTCGGCGTCCGCGATCTTCGTGCGATCGCCCTTGATCTGCCCCTTGAGGTCCTTCTCCTCGGCGTGCAGGAAGTCGAGGTGCTGCTGGGTGAGATCCAGCTCGCCCGCCTTGGCATCTCCCTTGGCCTCGAGGCGCAGGCGCTTGAAGGTGAGGAAGTGACCCTCGATGTCGTTGATGGCCTGCTGCGTGTTGGTATCGGTAAGGCCGGTCTCGGCCTGCTTGAGCTCGGCCTCGGCGCGCTTGGTCGCCTTGGAGGCCGCCTCCTCGCGAGCCTTCGAGAGCTCGTCGTCGCCCTGGGCCACACCCGGAAGGGTCTTGAGGTACTCCTCGTAGTTCTTGGCACCGTTGGCCTCGTCGTAGGACTTGCGGTGCTGCTTGGAGAGCTCGGCCTCCTTGGCGATGAGCTTGGACTGCTCGTCCTTGAGGCCCCGGATCTTCTGGTCCACGGCCGCCATCTGGCCCTGGATCTGGCTGATCTCGTCGGCGATCGCGGCCTTCTCCTGCTCGGCGCCGTCAATCTCGCCGCCAAGGGCCTCGGCGCGCTTCAGCTTCGAGGCGAGCGCGTCCTTGAGGGCCGCGCGCTCCCACTGAGCCTCGGTCAAATTCATCTGGTTGCGGTCGAGCGCCCGGTTCAGGGTCACGAGCTCGCCGTCGATGCGCAGAACCTGGTCCTTGACGGCCGAACCGGAGGCGCCCTTCTTGGGGATGCGCAGATCGATCACGTCCTTGGCGGCAGGTGGCTTGGCGGCTGCCTCGGTCTCGGCGGGCTTGGTGGTTCCACCTTGGAACAGGGCCCAGTTGATGCTGCCGAGACGGCCCTGATTGCTCACCTTATCCATCGATCCATCCTCCAACCAATCCACCGAGCGTATCGTTAAGCATGTTATCGATAACTGTCAACGGAGCTTTCGGATTCGCAGATTAAATGCAATCAAAACTTTCGCTAACCCGCGGACGTCCGCTCCCTTGACTCCATGACGAGGGGCCGCCTCCCGGGTATAAACAACCCGGAAGTCACCCTCCAGAAACGAGGTACGCGTGAAAGCATCGCTTGTCGCCAGTTCCACCCTGACCCTCACGCTGCTCGGGGGGTTCGTCGCGGCGGTCCTCGGGGCCGCGCTCTACACGACCCACCTGCTCTCGGCACCGCTCTTGCTCGTCCTGACGGTGGGCTTCAACCTCGTGTGGTGGCTCGTTTCCCCTGCGGTCATGGACTGGAGCCTGCGCCTGGCCTACCGCTACGAGGACCTCCAGCTCCGCGATCTCGCCGCCCAGCACCCCGAGGTGGCGGAGTTCGTGCGCCAGGTCGCCGCCAAGCACCGGATCCGGGTGCCGCGCCTCGGACTCATCCACGATCAGACCCCCACGGCCTTCACCTATGGATCCACGGCCCAGAATGCACGACTGGTGGTCAGCACGGGCCTCTTCCACTACCTCGACACGGAAGAGGCGACCGCGGTGTACGCCCACGAGCTCGGCCACATCGTGCACCGCGACTTTATCGTCATGTCCCTGGGCGCCACCCTGGTCCAGCTCCTGTACCAGATCTACGTGGTCTTCACGCGCAGCAAGAGCGGCGGCGACCGGAAGGGTTCGCTCGCCCACATCGGCCTGGCGGCTTACGTGTTCTACTGGATCGGCACCTACCTCTTGCTGTTCCTGTCGCGGACCCGTGAGTACATGGCCGACCAGTTCGCGGCGGAGCACACCCGCAACCCCAACGCCCTCGCCATGGCCCTCACCAAGATCGCCTTCGGCATCCTCCAGGCCGAGCAGGAGGGCACCTCCAAGCGGCTGCTCGAGAGCACCCGGGCGCTCGGCATCTTCGACCCCAAGTCGGCGCGCTGCGTGGGGCTCGCGACCGAGCAGGCGCTCGATCTCTCCAAGGTCGGCCGCGTGTTCCTCTTCGACCTCTTCAACCCGTGGGCGGCTCTGTCCGAGTTCCAATCGACCCACCCGCTGACCGGCAAGCGCATCCGGGCGCTGGCGAACGTGGCCCGCACCTTCGGGCAGACCCCACCTTTCGACTTCGCCAAGATCTCGGCGGCCAGCAAGAAGCTCGACATGGGCCGCATGCGCCAGCAGTTCGTCCGTGAGGTGGGACTCTACTTCGCCCCGTGGATCGGCGCGCTGGTTGGTTTGGCGATCGCCCTGCCGCTCCACCACTACTTCGTGGCGCTCGCGGTGGGCGGCCTGGGCCTTGGCATCCTCCTCAAGGGCTACTACAGCTTCTCGAGCACGGCCAGGGCCATGCCGCGCGAATTCCTCGATCTGATGACCGATCCCTACGCGAGCCCCATGAAGGGCAAGCCGGTTCGCCTGAAGGGGGTGCTCATCGGCAAGGCGACTGCCGGCAGCAAGTTCAGCGAGGACTTCATGCTGCAGGACAACACGGGCGTGGTCTACGTGAACTACGAGTCGCCCTTCGGCCCCATCGGCAACCTGTTCTTCGGCGCGCGCAAGGGGAACGACCTCATCGGCCAGGAGGTCGAGGCGGTCGGCTGGTTCCGGCGCGGCATGATGCCGCAGTTCGACCTGTTGGAGCTGACGACCTCTTCGGGCGAGCGCATCAAGAGCTGGACCTTCCTGTGGGCCCTGTTGCCCGGGCTGATCGCGCTGGCCGCCATGGCCTTCCTCGCCGCGCGCGGGCTGTAGAGGAAAGGAGGCCCCCCACTCGGGGGGCCTCCTGCTAGTGCTTCTCTTCGCCGCTGAGGCCCTCGGTGCGGGCCTCCTCGCTCACGGCGTGGACGACGCCCGCCATGCTCTCGAACTGCTCCTGGGTGGTGCGCAAGAAGATCGTGCGCAGGTTGACGGTCTTGTCCTTGGTCCAGTGGATCTGCTCGTTCCCCTTGACCCGGTTCAGGATGTCCTGCTTGCTCGCGGGAAAGTCGAGTCCCTCCAGGGCCTGGGTCACCGCGGCGATGCCGTAGGCCTCTCCCTTGGGCACGCCGGGTTTCTCGTAGGGCACCTTCCATTCCCCTTCGCGGGTTCCGTGCTCGCCCTTCCACTCGTGCTTCTCGGCCATGGGCTCCTCCTTTCGACGGGTGGGTCGCCGTCGCCAATGTGGGCCCATTATGGCTCCGCCCCGCGGGGCCACAAAGCAACAAGGGACCGTTTCACACGGTCCCTCGCTCGAAGCGTGTCAGGCTGCGATCCTAGCCGCGATCCTGGATCATCGCCTTGCCCCCCTGCTGGAAGAGGGCGACGAAGCGCTCGGTCTCCATGCTCTCCTCACCGTTGGGCTCGACGCGGCGCATAGGGCCCTTGGCAGTCCCCTGGATGACCGTCCCCGGGGCCAGATCGGATTTCAGGGCGTTGATGAAGTGGACCCGGCCGGCCGAGACGTGCGTGAGGATGATCTGGTGGCGAGCGTGCACCTCACCGTTGCGCTCCTCGCCCCAGGGCAGCTCCACCAGGACGTCCTTGGCGCCGGCCTGGAGCGTCTTCAGCACCTCATCGGCCGAGCTGGTCAGGTGGGTGGGAGCGTTGGTCAGAGCGCCGAACAGGGCCTGCGCCTGCTCGATGCTGTTGGGCTGGATCGGGTTCATGGTTCCTCGCTTTCGCCGATGGTCGGCTCCCTTATACCCGACCGTCGCTCCTCCATCCCACCAACCCTCGGACGCTTTGAGGACGACGGGCCGGGGGTATGAAGGATCCAGTCGACCCACAGGAGGCCCCATGATTCCCCGCAAGCCGAAGCGCCCCACCAAGTCCCGCCCCGTGCTGCGCCTGCGTGATCTTTACCTCAACAAGGAGCTGAGCTGGCTCGCCTTCAACCAGCGCGTGCTCGAAGAGGCGCTCGACCAGCGCCAGCCCCTGCTCGAGCGCCTGAAGTTCCTCGCCATCTTCGCCTCCAACCTCGACGAGTTCTTCATGGTCCGCGTGGCCATCCTCAAGGATCAGATCCAGTCGGATCTGCCGCCGCGATCGCCCGACGGGCGCACGCCCGTCGAGCAGCTGGCCGCCATCCGAGAGGCCCTCCTGCCGACCCTCGGACGCTTTTCGAGCTGCCTGACCCGCGACGTCCTGCCCGCCCTGCGCGAGCACGGCGTGACCATCCTGGGCTACGAGGAGCTCACGCCGACTCAGGCCCACCGGCTCGACGCCTACTTCCAGAAGGACATCTTCCCGGTCCTCACGCCGCTCGCCATCGATCCGAGCCATCCCTTCCCCTACATCGCGAACCTGAGCGTCAACCTGGCCGTCCGGGTCCTGACCGAGGACAACGAGGAGAGCTGGGCAGTCGTCAAGCTGCCGCCGTCGCTGCCGCGCCTGGTCCAGGTCGGAAGGGGGCACCAGTACGTACTCCTCGAGGATCTCATCGCGGCCAACATCGGGGAGCTGTTCCGCGGCGTGACGATTCTCGGCTGCTACCCCTTCCGGGTCACCCTGGACGCGGGCATCGACATCGAGGAGGAGGATGCCGAGGACCTCCTCTTGACCATCGAGCAGAGCCTGCGCGAGCGGCGCTTCGCCGACATGACCCGCGTGGAGGTCCAGCGCTCCATGCCCTCCGAGCTGCGCGCCCAGCTGCTCGAGGAGCTCGAAGCGGGCCCAGAGGACCTCTACGAGGTGGACGGCCCGCTCGCCGCCAAGGACCTCATGGCCCTCGCCCGGCTCGACCTGCCCGATCTGAAGTACTCCGTCTTCAGCCCGTCGGTGCCCCCACAACTGGCCCCGGGCTCGGACATCTTCGCGGCCATCCGCCAGTCCGACGTGCTCCTGCACCACCCGTTCGAGTCCTTCGATCCGGTCACCTACTTCATCGCCGCAGCCGCCGACGACCCCAACGTGCTCGCCATCAAGATGACGCTGTACCGCACCAGCGGGGACAGCCCGATCGTCGACGCGCTCGTCCGCGCGGCCGAGAAGGGCAAGCAGGTCGCGGTGCTCATCGAGCTCAAGGCGCGCTTCGACGAGGAGCTGAACATCTACTGGGCCCGCAAGCTGGAGAACGTGGGAGTACACGTCAGCTACGGCGTGCTCGG
>DATNQJ010000033.1:0-8716 GCA_036704085.1 Stenomitos sp. | reverse complement strand
GGCATGGCCCCCGCCGAGGTCGAGCGCCTGGTGACCTTTCCCATCGAGCTGCAGATGAGCGGGTTGCCCAAGGTGCAACAGGTCCGCTCGAGCTCCAAGTTCGGCCTGTCGGTCATCACCGTCGTCTTCAACGACGACGTGAGCGTCTACTTCGCCCGCCAATTGGTCGGCGAGCGCCTCTCGAACGTCCAGAGCGACATGCCCGAGGGCGTCCGTCCGGCAATGGGTCCCATCAGTACCGGCATGGGCGAGGTCTTCCAGTACACGCTGGAGGGCCCGCTCTCCTTGGCCGAGCGCCGCAGCCTCCAGGACTGGATCATCGGTCCGTTCCTGCGCTCGGTGCCCGGGGTGACCGAGGTCAACAGCCTCGGCGGCGAGCTGAAGCAGCTCCAGATCGAGGTCTTGCCGGAGCGCCTCACCGCCTACGACCTGACGCTGCACGACGTCATGACGGCCGTGGCCCGCAACAACGCCAACGCCGCCGGCAACTACCTGGAACATGGCGATGAGCAGTACCTGATCCGCGGCCTGGGTCTCGCCGTGACGCCTGCTGACCTGGAAGGCAGCGTGGTGGCCATGCGGCAGGGCAAGCCCGTCTTCCTGAGGGACGTGGCCCAGGTCGTGCCCGGTGCAGCCCCCCGCCAGGGGGCGGCGACTCGCAACGGCAGCGAGAGCGTGGTGGGCATCGTCATGAAGCTCAAGGGCGAGAACACCCGCGACGTCATCGGCCGGGTCAAGACTCGCCTCGTGGAGGCCCAGAAGATGCTGCCGCCCGGCGTGAAGCTCGTTCCGTTCTACGATCAGCTGGAGCTGGTCGAGAAGGCGGTGGGGACCGTCGAGAAGTCCCTGCTCGAGGGCGGCGTCATGGTGGTCGCGGTCCTGCTCTTCTTCCTGTGGAACCTGCGCTCGAGTCTCATCGTGGCGCTCACCATCCCACTTGCCATGCTCTTCGCCTTCGGGATGATGCACCTCTTCCACCTGCCGGGCAACCTCATGAGCCTCGGGGGCCTCGCCATCGGGCTGGGCATGATGGTGGACGCGAGCATCGTGATGGTCGAGAACGTCTTCCGCCACCTGGCCGAGGACCATGGCCGCCACCCGACCCTCCAGACGATCTACCAGGCGGCCAGCGAGGTCGGCCGGCCGGTGGTCTTCGCCATCGCCATCATCATCGTGGTCTTCCTGCCCCTGTTCACGCTTCAGGGCATGGAGGGCAAGATGTTCAGCCCCATGGCCTTCACCATCTCCTTTGCACTCTTGGGGTCGCTCTTCCTGGCGCTGACCCTGGTGCCGGTGCTCGCCTCCTACTGGCTGCGGGGCACCCTGGAGGAGAAGGAGAATCCCCTGATGCTCCGGATCCGCCGGGGGTACGTCCGGGCGTTGAACCTCTCGCTCGCCCATGGCCGCTGGCTGTTTGCCGGAGCCGTCGCGGCCCTGGTGCTGTCGCTCGCCCTGGTGCCGCGCCTGGGCTCGGAGTTCCTACCCAAGATGGATGAGGGCTCGATCGTCATCTCGGCCACCCGGCTGGCGAGCGTGTCCCTCCCCAAGGCCAACGAGCAATCCGAGGCGGTCGAGAAGATCCTGCTCGGCTTCCCGGAGGTCGAGTCGGTCGTGAGCCGCACGGGCCGCGCCGAGGTGGCCTCGGATCCCATGGACGTGAGCATGTCGGACATCTTCGTCAAGCTCAAGCCTCGCGAGCAGTGGGTCACGGCCCACTCCAAGGAAGAGCTGGTCGAGAAGCTCCAGGAGGCCACCAGCCACGTTCCCGGCATCGGCCTGGCCTTCGGCGAGCCCATCGCCGTGCGCGTGGACGAGCTGATCTCGGGCGTGAAGAGCCAGGTGGCCCTCAAGATCTTCGGCGACGACATGGATGTGCTCGCCCGCAAGGCGGCCGCGGCGCAGGCCATCCTGCAACAGATCCCCGGGGCCATCGACGTGAAGGCCGAGCAGTCGGCCGGTCTCGCCATGGTGCAGATCCGCTACGATCGCGCGGCCATGGCCCGCTATGGCCTCGCCTCGGAGGACCTCGGCGAGGTGATCCGGGCGGCCATCGGCGGCCAGGTGGTCACCCAGGTGCAGGAGGGGCAGCGCCGCATCGGCGTGGCGGTCCGTCTGCCGCGCCACTACCGCGACGACGCGGCCAAGATCGGCAGCCTCCGGATCCCGACCCCGTCGGGCTACCAGGTGCCCCTCTCCCAGCTGGCGAGCATCGCCGTGGAGAACGGCCCCGCCGTCGTCAGCCGCGAGAACGGCCAGCGCCGGATCGTCATCGAGGCGAACGTGCGCGGCCGCGACATCGGCTCCTTCGTCACGGACGCGCGCCAGCGCATCGATGCGGAGCTGGACCTGCCCAGCGGTTACTGGACCACCTGGGGAGGCCAGTTCGAGAGCCAGCAGCGGGCCATGGGCACGCTCGCCATCGTGGTGCCCGTGGTCGTCGGCTTGATCTTCCTGCTGCTCTTCGGGACCTTCGGGTCGGTGCCCCAGGCCTTCTTGATCCTCATGAACATCCCGTTTGCCTTGATCGGCGGCATCGCGGCCCTGTTCCTGTCGGGCCAGCACCTGAGCGTGAGCGCCTCGGTGGGCTTCATCGCCCTCTTCGGCGTCGCGGTCCAGAACGGCGTCATCCTGGTCAGCACCCTCAACAAGCTGGTGTCCGAGGGGATGCCGGTGGATGAGGCGATCCGGGAAGGCGCGCAGGTGCGCCTGCGGCCGGTCCTGATGACGGCGATGGTGGCCAGCCTCGGGCTGGTCCCGCTCGCGCTCTCGCATGGGATCGGCTCGGAGATCCAGCGCCCGCTCGCCTGGGTGGTCATCGGAGGCCTGTTCTCGTCGACCGCCCTGACCCTGTTCCTCTTGCCCGTCCTCTATCGCGCCATGGGTCAGCCTGCCGCGAAGCCCGCCAAACAGACCACGGAGGCCTTGGTATGAAACTGTTGACGATCATCTTTCCCGTCGAGCGGCGTGACAAGCTCGTGCGCGTCCTTTCGGACTACCCGGTGCCCGGCATGAGCCTCACCCGCGTCAAGGGATCCGGCCTGGTCGACGAGCCGTTGGGCCTGATCGAACGCTACCGGATGGACCTCATCCTGCCCGATGCGGACCTCGCCCCCGTGATCGCCCTGGCGGAGTCGGTCCTGCGGACGGGCCACCCGGAGGACGGGGTGCTGTTCTGGCACGAGCTGGAGGGGTACCGCCACCTGTAGCGACCGGGCCTCATTCGCCTGGGACCGCCCCCGCGATCTCCGCGGGGGCTTCCAGGTACAGGGGAGCGGCTCCCTCCTGCCGGATGAAGCGGAGGCGATCCATGCCCTCCTCGAGGGAGGGGGGATTGAGTCGGAGCCGATGGGCCATGCGCCGGATGATCTCGGGGAGCACGGGCTTGCTGCGGGTCTCGTTGCGGGCGAGGCAGGTCTCGGGCCCCACGTCGAACACCACGACCTCGACTTCGTAGCCGAGGCACTTGAGGAGCTTGATCAGGCTCCGGCGATAGCGGCGCACGGCGTTGGTGTCCGAGACGACCACGTCGCGGCCCTCGGCTGCGGCCTGCCGGAGGCGCGCCGCGTGCCGCCGGTTGATGAGCCCCTCGTGCTCGAAGTTGGTGAAGGAGCCCGTCAATTCGAAGCGCAGGTTGTCCCGGTTGACCTCGACGACGTCGCCGTGGGCCGCCACGGCCGTGGTCTTGCCGCAGCCGGGGATGCCGACCATGACCGTTGCCTTCATGGGCCTCACCTCCGGGGCCAGCTTAGGGCGTCCGGCCGCCCGCGACAAGGGGCGGAGCAGGCGTCATGCCTCGCTCATCAGCTCGGCGGGGCGAACTTTGGCCAGCTTCGATCATCTCCATGACCCGGGGATTGAGTAGGGTTTGCATGCCAACCGCCCGCTCTTGCCGAGGGAGGTCCCCATGCGTCACGTCTTGCCCCTGGTGCTGGGAGTGCTGCTTGCCGGCTGCGTCCACCCGGGCCCGCTGCGGGTGCTCGGCACCGATCCGACGACCCGCTATCCCGATCTCCTGGCTACCCCGGCCGCGTCCTTGTACCTCAAGCCGAACGGCGGGGACATCGAGCTGCGCTTCAGCAACTCGATCGCCAACGTGGGGGGCGGTCCCTTGCGCCTGACGGCACGGGTCGAGGGCGATCGCACCGTCGCCACCCAGGAAATCGTCGACGCCGACGGGACGGTGCTCGTCACGCGGCCTGCGGGCGTCTTCGAGTACCACCCGACCCACCACCACACCCACATCGACAACATCGCCCAGTACGAGCTGCGGCGGGGGGATCAGAACGGGCAGGTGCTCATCACGGCCAAGAAGGTGAGCTACTGCATGGAGGACAGCGTCCAGTACGGCAGCACCTGGCAGCCGCGGATGTACCCGAAGTGCTCGCCGACCCTGCAGGGCGTCTCGCCCGGCTGGGCCGACGTCTACGCCAACGACGTGCCGGACCAGTTCGTGTCGGTGACGAACCTGCCCGCGGGCGAGTACACGCTCACCACCGTCGTGGATCCGACCCGGAAGTTCTTCGATACCAACTACGAGAACAACACGTCGTGGGTGAAGATCTACCTGGACGTGGGAAACTGGCGCCTCACGCGCATGGACGAGTCCATGCATGCCCAGGCCTCGGTGACGGGCGAGGGGCAGTACTGGCGGCCCTTCTGGCGGGGGGTGTAGCGACCGTCCCGACCTAGTCGATGGCCACGAGCGTCCCGGTGCCCCGGAGCTGAGCGGTCTCGGCGCGACGCTTGTTCATGTGCGACAGGAAGGTCTTGGCCCGCTCGGTCTTCGGGGCCTTGAAGAACTCCTCCGGAGGCGCCTCCTCGACGATCGTCCCGTGGTCCATGAACAGGACCCGGCTCGCCACCCGGCGCGCGAACTCCATCTCGTGCGTGACGATGACCATGGTCATGCCGTCCCGGGCGATGTCGTTGATGACCTGCAGGACCTCATGCACCATCTCGGGGTCCAGGGCCGAGGTCGGCTCGTCGAAGAGCATGATCTGCGGGCGCATGGCGAGCGCCCGGGCGATCGCCACCCGCTGCTGCTGACCGCCCGACAGCTGCGCCGGATAGGCGTCCGCCTTGTGCCCCATCCCCACGCGGCCCAACAGCTCGCGGGCCGCGGCCTCCGTGTCGCTGCGGCTCCAGCCGCGCACCTTCATGGGCGCCAGGCACACGTTCTCGAGCACGCTCAGGTGCGGGAACAGGTTGAACGACTGGAACACCATCCCCACGTCCGCGCGGATGCTCTGCACCTCGGCCTTGGACCCTTCCAGGTTGCGCCCCAGGACGGTGATGCCTCCCGAGTCGATCTCCTCGAGCCGGTTGAGGCAGCGCAAGAGCGTGCTCTTGCCCGAGCCCGACGGGCCCAACAGGACGATCTTCTCGCCCGCATGCACGTGCAGGTCCACCCCGTCGAGGATCCGGTGGCCGCCGAAGGACTTGGTGATCGCATGAGCGATGATCATCGAACTGCCTCCTTTAGGCGCGCCGAAGCCGGGCTTCGGTCCAGCGGGCGAACAGGGACGCCGGGTAGCTGATGGCGAGGTAGACCCCCGCCGTGACGAGCCCCAGGCCGATGTAGTCGTAGGTCGCCGACGCGAGCATGCCGTAGGCCTTGGTGAGCTCCACGAGCGTGATGACCGAGACCAAAGACGAGTCCTTGAAGAGCGCGATGAAGTCGTTGGTCACCGGCGGCAAGGCCACCCGGAACGACTGCGGCAGGATCACGTAGCGCAACAGCTGGTAGCGGCTCATGCCGAGCGCCAGGCTCGCCTCGGACTGCCCCTTGGGCACGGCCTGGATGCCCGCCCGGTAGTTCTCGGCCTCGTTGGCGCCGTAGTTGAGCCCGAGCCCGATGACCCCCGCCACGAAGGCGTCGAGCTGGATGCCCAGGTTCGGCAGGCCGTAGTAGATGAGGTAGAGCTGGATCAGGAGGGGCGTGCCCCGGAAGACCTCCACGTACGTCAGGGCGAGCCAGCTGAGGGGCTTGGGGCCGTAGATGCGCATGACGGCAAGCAACAGGCCCACGCCCATGGCGAGCGCCATGGCGAGCACCGAGATCTTGATGGTCATCCACGCCCCTTCGAGGAGCATGGGCAGGAAGCGCTGCCAGTTGGGTCCCTGCTTGGTATCCACCGGCTGGGAGTCCCGAAAGGCCACGAGTTTCTTCTGGGCCGGCGTCCAGAGGTTCCAGTGGCGCATGATCCGCTCGAGGCTGCCATCGGTGAGCATGCCGTCGATGGCCGCGTCGATCCGCCGCTTGAGGGCCTCATCCCCCTTGCGCATGGCGATCGCGTAGTACCCCTCGCCCAGGGCGGGCTCCACGAAGCGCAGCTTGGGGTTGCCGTGCGCGTAGTAGGCGGCGACCGGCAGGTCCAGGAACACCGCATCCAGGCGTCCGAGCTGCAGATCCTGGTAGACGGCGTACATGTCGGAGTAGAACTTCATGTCCACTCCGCCCAGGTGTTCCAGCATGCGGTGAGCGGCCGAGCCCGACAGCGTGCCGACCTTCTTGCCCTTGAGGTCGTCGAAGACCAGGATGTGGTTGTCGTCGGCGCGCACCACCATCTGCTGCTGGTAGACGCAGTAGGGCCGGCTGAACAGGGCTCCCTGCTTGTGCTCGTCCGTGAGCTCGATCCCCGCCATGGCGAAGTCGAAGCTGCCCCGGTCGAGGGCGGGAATCAGGCTGTCCCAGTTGGTCTGGACGTGGGTGACGGGGCGTTCGAGCCGCTTGGCGATCTCGTCGACGATGTCCTTCTCGAACCCGACGATGCGTTCCGGGTTCTGGGGATCCGTGAATTCGTAGGGGGCTCCCCCCTCGAGGTCCATGCCCCAGCGGAGGGGGGGGGCCTCGGCGGCCATGGCGGCGCTGCCAAACAGGCCGAACAGCAAGAGGGCGAGCAGGACGAGGACCGGCTTCTTCAATTCGGGGGGGAACCTCCTGAGGGAGCGTCACGCACGGGCACGGAGGAGACTATACCCAGAACCGGCCAACCTCTTGCAGGGCGCGCGCCCGCGCGGCCCCGGATGACGCGTCATTTTTAGCCCCTGTTTGGCGATTGGTTTCGCCATGGCCATGGACTATGCTGCGGGTGACATCGCCCAACGTCCAGGTACAGGCAAGTTGCGCGTTTCAAAGGAGGGCCAACCGTGAAAGCCGTCGTCTTCCATGGCATCGGGGACATCCGCCTCGAGGAGGTGCCGGATCCCCGGATCGAGCAACCCACCGACGCCATCGTGCGCCTGACCGCCAGCGCCATCTGCGGCACGGACCTGCACATGGTCCGCGGCACCCTGGTGGGCATGCGGCCCGGCACCATCCTCGGCCACGAGGGGGTGGGCGTCGTCGAGGAGCTGGGGGCCGACGTGCGCAACCTGCGGGTGGGCGATCGCGTCGTCATCCCCTCCAGCATCGCCTGCGGCAACTGCGCCTACTGCCGCTCCGGCTATTTCTCCCAGTGTGACGTGGCGAACCCCAACGGCAAGCGCGCGGGCACGGCCTTCTTCGGCGGCCCCGCGGAGTCGGGCCCCTTCCACGGCTTGCAGGCCGAGAAGGCGCGCATCCCCTTCGCGAACATCGGTCTGGTCAAGCTGCCGGACAGCGTTTCGGACGCCCAGGCCCTCCTCTTGTCGGACATCTTCCCGACCGCCTACCAGGCCGCCGACATGGCCGAGATCAAGCCGGGCAACACGGTGGCCGTCTTCGGCTGCGGGCCGGTCGGGTTGCTCGCCATCGAGAGCGCCAAGATCCTGGACGCCGGGCGCGTCTTCGCCGTCGACTGCATCCCGAGCCGGCTCGAGATGGCGCGCCGGCTCGGCGCGGAGGTCATCAACTACGAGCAGGAGGACCCGGTCGAGACCATCCTCCGGCTCACGGACCAGATCGGGGTGGACCGGGCCATCGACGCGGTAGGCGTCGACGCGAACCATGCCCACGAGGGACCGGCTGCCCAGGAGGCCAAGGAGCTGGAGCCGCAGTTCAAGGCCGAGCTGAAGGAGGTGGCCCCCCATACCCACACGGTGGGCGACAACTGGCATCCGGGAGATGCCCCCTCGCAGGCGCTCATCTGGGCGGTGCGGGCCCTCGACAAGGCGGGGACGCTCTCCATCATCGGCGTCTATCCCAAGTCCGTCCACCTGTTCCCCATCGGCGAGGCCATGAACAAGAACCTCACCCTCAAGATGGGCAACTGCAACCACCGCAAGTACATCCCCATGCTCGTCGAGCTGGTGGAGGCCAACGTCGTCGATCCCGCGGCGATCATCACCCAGCAGAAGTCCCTGGAGAGCGTCATCGACGCCTTCAAGGCGTTCGACCGCCGCGAGGAGGGCTGGACCAAGGTGGAGCTGAAACCAGCGGCCACCACGTAACGAGGAGGACCCATGGGAGAGACCATCTTCAACCTGAAGCCCGCCCCCACCGAGGCGGACGCCGAACGCCTGGTGGAGGCCGTCGAGCACGTCACCGGGGTGACGGACGCGACGGTGGACACGGCCACCCGGCGCCTGTTCGTCACCTTCGACCCCATGCACGCGGGCGACATCGAGCTGGAAAAGGTCCTCAAGCGCGAGGGCTTCTCGGTGGCGACCGAGGACGAGGTGGGCCTGGAGACCGACACGCCCGGCTACACCCGCGAGGCGGAGGTGATGGAGCAGAACCAGGCCACGGCCACGACCATGACCCGCGACCAGGAGATCGACGTGACGGGCGGCGGCC
>DATNQJ010000032.1:0-13932 GCA_036704085.1 Stenomitos sp. | reverse complement strand
GCCGGACTCCAACGGACGAGGAGTGGTCGTGGCGGTCGTGAGCGAGTGGGCGCTGGCCCTCGGAGGTAGCCTGTTGCTGGCGCTCATCCACGTGCCGCGCGATCCCCTGTTTGCGAGGTCCCGGGCCTCATGCGCCACGATGGCGAGCTTCGTGGGCGGCGTGAGCCTGAGCTACGTGGTCCTGCACCTGCTCCTGGAGCTCATCCAGGGCGGCCGCGTGGCCGTTCACAACGTCCTTCCGTTCGCTCCGGAGCCGGCCGAAAGCCTGATGCTGGTCCTGTTCGCCGCCCTGGTGGTCTTCTTCATGCTGTACCGGGAGGTCGAGCGCGCATCCGGCTCATCGTATGCCTACCGTCTCTTGATGCTTCCCTACGTCTGCTACAACGCGGTGGTGGGCGGGGCGCTCCTGGGCGAGGAGACCCACAAGGGCGCCCTCAACCTGCTGCTCTTCCTCCTGGCCCTGGGGCTGCACATGATGGTCAACGACTACCTGTTGACCCAGCAGCTCCCCGCCGAGGCTCGGCGCCGCTGGCGGCTCGCCCTGGCCGTGGCACCCGTGGTCGGCTGCCTGGCCTGGCTCTGGTCGGGCTTGCCGGGCGATCTCTACTACGTCTTGCTCGCCTTCATCGTCGGCAGCAACATCCTGAGCGTCCTCCGGCACGAGCTGCCTGCCCCTGAGGACACCCGGGTCGGGGCCTTCCTCGCCGGAGCTGGCCTCATCACCGGGGTGACGCTCCTCCAGTGGTGGCTCTGAGCCTGACCGGCGGGTCATGACCCGGCGCGGTTGCCTGTACTCAAGGACGCGCCGGTGTCCTAGTATCACATGGGGACGAAAGGAGGGGGCCGTGAGAGGGTTGATGGCCGCCGTGCTCGGGGCAGTGCTCGTGGGCGCCTGCGGGGCTCCGCCCGCCGGCGGCGGTGGCGGGGGAGGTCCCGCGCCGCGTCCGCTCCCGTCTCCCACGCTGGGCATCCTCTCGGGGGACTGGGCGCTCGTCCACACCCTGAACCCGCTTTCGGGGATCGGCGCGCCCACCGTGCTCGGCGGCACCCTGCGCCTGCTCCAGAACGGCACGGCCCTCACGGGCACGTATTCACCGGCTCAGGCCCCCACCGCCGTGGTGGTCACGGGCACCGTGTCCGGGACCCGGCTCAGCCTCCAGGTCGGTCCTGTCACCCTTTCGAGCGGCGTGACCCTGAACCTCGCGGACACCGGGGCGCTCGAGTCGAATCTGCGGACCGCCAGCGGCTCGACCGCCGTGACGGGCGTCCTCGGCGGGACGACCCTCCTGACGAGCGGCTCCTTCACGATGACGCGCCAGTCGGGTCAGGCGGTCGGGCGCTAGCGCCGTCAGGCGCCCAGTTGATGGCGGACGGCCGCGCCCACCTCCCGGGTGGTGGCGGAGCCGCCGAGATCCGGGGTCCGGTGGCGCCCGCCTTCGAGCACGTGCTCGATGGCCGTCATCAAGGAGGCAGCGGCTCGGGGTTCGCCCAGGTGCTCGAGCAGCATGGCCGCCGACCACAGGGTGGCCACCGGGTTCGAGATCCCCTGCCCCGCGATGTCGGGGGCCGTGCCATGGATGGCCTGGAAGAGGCTGGGGAAGCGCCGTTCCGGGTTGAGGTTCGCGCTCGGGGCCAGGCCGAGGCTGCCGGTCACGGCCGCCCCCAGGTCCGTGAGGATGTCTCCGAAGAGGTTCGAGGCGACCACGACGTCCAGGCTCTCCGGGCGGCTCACGAAGCGGGCGGCCAGGGAGTCGATGAGCTGCTGCTCGTGCTCGATTTCTGGGTACTCCGCGGCCACCTGCCGGAAGACGTCGTCCCAGAAGACCATGTTGTACTGCATGGCGTTCGACTTGGTGGCGCTCGTGACCTTGCGCCGGCCATGGGCCCGGGCATAGTCGAAGGCGTAGCGGATGACGCGCTCGGTGCCCGCCCGCGTGAAGACGATGGACTGGACGGCGACCTCCTCGGGCTCGCCGCGGTGGACCCGCCCGCCGATGCCCGCGTACTCGCCCTCGGTGTTCTCGCGCACGCAGACGATGTCGATGGCGTTGGCGGCCTTGCCGGAGAGGGGGCTCGCAACACCCGGCAAGAGCCGTACGGGCCGGAGGTTCACGTACTGCCGGAAGTGCTGGCGGATGGGGAGCAGGAGCCCCCAGAGGGTCACGTGATCCGGGACCTGCGGATGCCCCACCGGCCCGAGCAGGATGGCGTCGGTACCGGCCTGCACGAGCGTGTCGAGCCCGTCCGCGGGCATCATGGCCCCCGTGGCGAGGTAGCGATCGCTGCCCCAGTCGTAGGTCGTCACCTCGAACCGGAAGCCGCCGTCTCGGGCAGCGATGGCCTGCAGGGTCTCGACCGCCTCGGGGATGATCTCGGGACCGATGCCGTCCCCGGGGATGACCGCCAGGTGATAGGTGTTCATGGGGGGCCCTCTCTCGGCTACTCTCTTAGCCAATCTCCGCTCAAATGTCCAGCGGGTCCGGGGGGGGCGGCGGAAGGAGCGGGAGGCCGGATCATGGTCTAATTTGGAGTCCCGCCGATCGCCCGGGCCCATGCCACGGTCGGCTCGCCTAGACGGAGCAGCCATCCATGAGCACCATCCCCCTCGAAGACAACTTCAACGACGTGCTGGCCAAGGCCCTTCACGGCCTGAAAGTGTCCCCCGAAGCCGCGGCCTCCCGCGCGGGTGTGGACGCGCCCGGCCTCAAGCGTTTGCTCGACGGAGAGTTCGACGAGCCCACTGCGAGAAAGGTGGCCCCCGTCCTGCAGCTCGGCGAAGAGCAGCTCGTCATGCTGGGTCAGCAGGCCTACAGCCCCGACGTCACGCCCCCGGACGGGCTGCTCGGCTTCAACACGCCCTATGCGGACTTCTTCGTGAACGCCTACCTGGTCTGGGATCCCGGTAGCAAGCAGGCCGTGGTCTTCGACACCGGCACCGACGGGGAGGCCATCGTGCGGGCGGCTTCGGAGCGGGGTCTGACCATCAGCCTGATCTTGGTCACCCACACGCACCAGGACCACATCATGTGCCTGGAGTCCCTGCGCCAGCAGACCGGGGCTCCCGCCTTCGTCTCGCCCGACGAGCCGACCCCCTGCGCGGAGGGCCTGCCGACCGGGCGCTTCTTCCAGCTTGGCGGCCTGTCGATCAAGGCCCTTCCGACCTCGGGCCACTCGAAGGGGGGCACGTCCTACTATGTCACGGGCCTCTCCAGGCCCCTGGTCGTGGTGGGAGATGCCCTGTTCGCCGCCTCCATGGGCCGCGGGAACGTCTCGTACCAGGACGCCCTCGAAAACAACCGGCGCGAGATCTTCTCCCTGCCGGACGAGACCATCATCTGTCCGGGCCACGGGCCGCTCACCACCGTCGCCCTGGAGAAGCAGCACAACCCGTTCTATCCCGAATTCGCCCACTAACGAGGGAGGAAACCCCATGACGGATACCCGGACCATCGGTTTCGTCGGCGTCGGCCGCATGGGCGCGAACATGGCGCGCTGCCTGAAGGACGCCGGCTACCAGGTCGTTGCCCTGTACGACGTCCGACCCGGAGCGGCCCAGGAGCTGGCCCGCGAGCTGGGCGCGCAGGCGTGCGGCTCGCTCTCCGAGGTGACAGCCCTCGCCGAGATCGTCTTCACCGTCATCACGGACGATGCGGCCATGCGCGCCATCTTCTTCGGCCCGGAGGACCACCTCCTGATGGGGGCCCAGGGCCGCGTGTTCATCAACTGCGCGACCCTGACGCCGGCGATTCACCGGGAGGTGGAGGCGGCGGCCAAGCAGGCGGGAGCCCAGGCTCTCGAGGCGTGCATGGCCTCGAGCATCCCGCAGGCCCGCCAGGGCACGCTCTTTCTGATCGTGGGCGGCGATCGCGCCGTCTTCGAGCAGGTCAAGCCCCTGCTCGACGCCCTGAGCGCTTCCCTGCGCTACGTGGGCCCCATGGGCGAGGCGAGCAAGGTGAAGGTGCTCGTGAACATGGTCATGAACATCAACACGGCGGCCTTGTCCGAAGGGCTCGCGCTCGGGGACGCCCTCGGCCTGGATTTGACCATGCTGCGCGAGGTCTTCGCCCAGACCGGCGCCAACTCGCGAGTGCTCGAGACGGACGGCGAGGACATGCAGAATCGCGACCACTCGTGCTTCTTCTCGGCCGCGCATGCGGCCAAGGATTCGGGCATCGCGGCCGCCCTCGGGCACGGCGCGGGGCTGGTGCTGCCGCTCGCCGACGCTACCTGGCAGCAGTATCAGCGCATGGTGCTCTACGGGCTCGGAGAGCTGGACAAGTCCGGCCTCTCGGAGCTGACCTTCAAGGATCGCTTCAGGGGGTAGCCGGGCTCAGGCGCCAGAACCGCGAGGCGATGGCGACCGTGAGCGCCTGGATGGCCACGAACAGGGCGACGCACGCATGCCAGCCGCCATGGCCCCACAGGAAGCCGGGCAAGACCCCGCCGACGCTGCCTCCGAAGTAGTAGCAGGAGACGTAGAGGCCGGCGGCCAGCGCCTTCTTGGTGCCGGCTGCCCGCCCCACGAAGCTCGTCGAGGCCGACTGGCAGACGAAGACGCCGCTCGAGCTCAGCATGAGGCCCGGGATGACGGTCCAGAGGCTGGGCACGAGCGTGAGCAGGGTGCCTAGCGCGGAGACGGTGAGGGCGATCGCCACCATCTGGCGATTGCCGAGCCGGTCGATCCACCGCCCGGCCACGGGCGTGACGACGCTGCCGAAGAGGTAGACGGCGAAGATGCTGCCGAGGGCCAGCGTCCCCAGCCGGAAGGGCGGCTCGGCGAGGTAGAAGTTGACGTAGGTGAAGGTCCCCACCAGGGTGAACAGGACGTTGAAGCCCACCAGGTAGGCGGCCAGCAGGGGGCGGCTGGTGAGCTCGCGCAGGTGGGAAGCGATCGCGGAGCGCGCGCCGTTCGTGTGCAGGGTCCGGGGCGCAGCGGGCAGGGTCAGCCAGGCGGCCAGGGCCCCCACGAGGTTCAGGCCGCCGAGCACCACGAACGCCCAGTGCCACCCGACCAGGGCCGTCGCGATACCCGACAGGAAGCGTCCCAGGAAGCCGCCGACGACGTTGCCCGTCACGAAGGCGGACATGGCGGCCCCCACGCCGCGACCGGCCCACTCCTCGTTGACGTAGGTCATGGTCACGACGTAGAGCAGCGCGGTGCATGCGCCCTGACCGAATCTCCAGCCGATCAGGGCGCCGAGACTCGGGGAGGTCGCCGCCAGGAGGGTCGTCAGCGCCAACCCGAGGAGCCCCGAGACGATCAGGAGCTTGCGGCCGAATTTCTCCGCGAGCACCCCGACCACGGGGGCGGACAGCGCCACGGCCAGCGTCGCGGCGCTCACGGTCATCCCGACCGCCACCTTGGAGGCCTGGAAGGCCTGCTCCAGCACCGGCAGGAAGGCTTGCGTCGCGTACAGGTCGAGGAAGGTGCAGAGGCCGATCATGACGACCAGCCAGACCGAGGGGGGCCGGGTGGAGGCCACCGTGGCGGCGCCCCCCGGACGCAGCCCCTCACCGCCAATTGCTTGTGCCATGCGCGTTTCCCCCTTCCGTGTGGCGCTCGTTCCATCATGGCTCCGGGGGATTCAGTGGTCCAATATATGGATCCGTCGCTATTGAGACGTTTGGGATATCATGGGGGCATGGAGCTTCGACACCTTCGCTACTTCGTGGCCGTCGCCGAGGAGCTGCACTTCGGCCGTGCCGCCCAGCGCCTGCAGATGGCGCAGCCGCCCTTGAGCCAGCAGATCCGTGCGCTCGAGGGCGAGCTCGGCGTGGAGCTGTTCGAACGCACCCGGCGCTCCGTACGGCTCACGAGCGCGGGCAAGGCCTTTCTGGCCGAGACTTACCGGACGCTCGCGCAGGCGGACCATGCGGTCGACGTCGCCCGCCGGGTGAGCCGCGGCGAGATGGGGCGCCTCAAGGTCGGGTTCGTCAGTTCGGCGGCCTACAACGTGGTGCCTGACCTCATCCGCCTCTTTCGCAGCCAATACCCGGACATCTTGCTGGAGCTGCGCGAGCTCACGGGCGACATGCAGCTGGAGAACTTGCGCAGCGGGCAGATCGACCTCGGGTTCTATCGTCTGGACCCGGGCTATGCCCAGCAACTTCGCGAGGGCACCTTTCAGGTGGAGACGGTGCTGCGCGAGCCCTTCTTGATCGCGTTGCCCGAGCAGCATCCGCTCGCCATGCAGCCGGAGTTGACGCTCGCGATGCTCGAGGGCGAGCCCTTCGTCCTGTTCCCGCGCCACCAGAGCCCTAGCTTTTACGATCTCATCGTCCGGCTCTGCCAGGAGGCGGGCTTCAGCCCGACCATCGTCCAGGAGGCGATGCTGATGCAGACCATCGTGAGCCTGGTGGCGGCGGGCATCGGCGTGGCCCTGGTCCCGGCGTCCCTCGAGCACCTGCGGCGGACGGGCATCGTCTACCGCCGCCTGGTCGAGCCCCAGGCGTTCGCCGAGTTGAGCGCCATCTGGCGAGCCGATGACGCCTCCCCGGTCCTGGAGCGCTTCCTCGCGGTGATGCGCACCTCCGCGCGCATCGTCGCCGACTGAGCGCGCGAGACGACCCGTGGCGGCGCTATTTTCGGCGCCGCCACGAGCTGGTCGGATGAAGGCCAGGCGGGTGGACGTTATCGCTTGAGCGGCAGGGCGATGGCGATCGCCGGGCTCGCCGTGGCCGTGCCGGTGGCGCCACTGCCGCCGGCCGCGGGCCCGGATTCCACGATCGTGACGCCCACGGCCACGTTGCCGCCCTGGTTGGGGCCCGTGAGCACGAGCTGGGTGTTCACGGCGGTAGTCTGGCCGTCGAGGACGGTCACGCTCTGCATGGACTTGCCGATCACCTCGCCGTTCCGGTCGACGGCCTGGAGCTCGATGCCGTAGACCCCGGCCTTGAGGGAGTTGAAGACGACGTCGCCCGCGCCCTGGTCCAGATCACCTCGGCTGACGGAGGCCTTGGCCACCACTGCCGGCGGCTGGTACAAGGGCTTCTCTAGCCGAGGGGGCGGCGGGACCGGTATGGAGGGCGCCGGATCCACCGTCGACCCTCCCTGGGGCGGATCATCCGGCAGGATGGTCGGCCACTGTTCCATGTCGCTCGGCAGCGGAGCTGGCGCGGGGGCCGGAATGGGCGGCATGGGCCTGCCCTTCGTGGGCCCGGACTGAGGCGGGGTAGCCGGGGCGGGCATGACGACCGGCGTCGAGCCTGGCATCGAGGCCGGCATGGGGAGGGGAATCCCCGGTGGCACGGCGATGGTGCCCAGCTCCGTCAGCGAGACGTCGATCCGCTCGATGTCCGAGCTGAGTGCGGCAACGCTGTAGGCCCCCTGCCGGGGCATGATGAAGCGCATGGTCACGGCGCTGGTGCCGCGGTAGCCCTCGGGGGCCGTGACGACGTGGCTGAAGCCGGCCTGGGGCGTCCCGCTCGACAGGCCGGGGATCCCGCCACAGCCGGTCATGAAGGCCATCTCCAGGACGCACAGGCCCACGAGCCATCCAGAACGATACATACTTGCCTCCTCTTGCGGGGGGCGCGGGCGGAAACGGGCGTTCGGCGCCCAGGCCTCCCGGGTCAAGATCACACACCAAGGCAGACGATCTACCCATGTCTGAACGCTAACGCCTCCTCGCCGCGCATTCAATCGCGGAGGCTGCCAAAAAATTCTCGCGGGGAACCCTCGAGCCTTGGTCGCTTGGCTCCCGCTTCCGCTCAAGCAAGACACCGGCCTGCTATTCGCGGGAATAGCAGGCCGGTAGGTTCCAGGTTTCGCGCCCCGAGGGGCTAGAACGTGGAGGTCAGTCCGACGAAGGCCCCGTAGTCCGAGTTCCTGGTCCGGTAGAAGGCGCCGGCCGTCAGGTTCGTGTCCTTGCCGACTTTGTAGTTGGCGCCGACATTGGCCTCCCACTCGTCGTCCTGAATCCGGTACTTGGCGCTCGCATAGGCGTCGAGGCGCTCGTCCCCGTAGTGGGCCGCCAGCTCGGCGGACGCAGGGCGAACGAAGCTCTTGGTGCCGGTGAGCTCCGCCTTGAGACTGGTCTCGACCTTGAAGTTGTCCCGCTCCAAGAGCGTCTGGTTCAAGGCATCGAACTCGATGGGATCGCCGCTCCGGCGGGTGTACTCGTGAGCCGCCGCCACCGCACCGGCCACGGCCAGCGCGCTCAGCGTCCCGTAGAGGGCGGGGTCTTCCTTGATCTTCTCGACCAGCGCATCCTTGGCGATCGAGGTGATGTTGCGCCCGCCCTTCATGATCCGATCGATGCCGACCGAGCCGTCGCCGCTCACCTTCACGTAGACGTCGTAGTCGCCGCCCGAGAGCCGCGCGCGGACTTCCTTCAGCGCGAGGTCCGTCCCCCCGGTCCGAGGGTCGGTCTGGATGAAGACGGGGGGCTGCGGCCGGGGCGTCAGATCGCCCGGGTACTGCTCGAAGTCGAGCTCCGTTTCCTTGCCGTCGTTGAAGTTGTCGGCAAAGCGCAGCTTCTGGATGGCGACCGGGGACTTGCTCGGCACCGGGGGGATCGGCGCCGGCACGAAGATGTCGCGCCCATCCTTTTCCGAGATGGCCGGGAGAATGGCCTGGTTGAGGATTTGTTCGGCCTCGCCCCTCTCGCTCAGGGCGTCCTGGCCGCCACTCTTCGAAAGCGTGAGCGCGTCCTTGCCTAGCGACAGGGTATCGCCGGCCGAGGCCTGCGGCATGGGCTGACGCTGGTCAGCACGGGCGGGGGTGAGTGACAGTGCGCTCCGCTGGGCGATAGGTCCGCTCATTGAATCCCTCGTCTAGTCGTTCGTCTCTCGGGTGTTAACGGTATATCGGTAAATGATCTGAAAAGGTTGCGTAAGGAAGTGGTTAAAAGGCTGAAGGCTGCTCCCCTGGGGTGTCTCGGTCCGTAGGACCGGATCCGCCGGAAGCAAGAAGCGCCCACCCCGGAGGGCAGGCGCTCGCTGAACGTAGAGGCTGAGCCTTAGCGGAGGGTCAGCGTGTACTTGTCGTAGCGGACGGTGTGGCCGTCAGCCAGGATGTCGGCGCCGATCTTCTTGCCGTTCTCCAGCGAGATGTCGAAGTGCATGTCGCCGCTGGCCGTGCGGTTGCTGACGACGCTACTCACCTTCACGGGCTGCTTGTTGTTCTCGTAGAAGAGGTAGTCGCCCTGGTACTTGAGGATCGCGGCCTGGCCGAAGCTGCCGGCCGAGGCGATGATCCGGTCGGCGTACCGGGTCACGCTGACCGGCACCAGTCCGAGGGCGGTCCCCTGTCCGGTGGGCATCATGCTGAAGAGCTGCTCGCGGGCATCCGCCATGCCGACCGCCGGGTTGGCAGGAGTCGGGGTGGCGATGGGGGCCGGGCTCGAGTTGCCGCCGAACAGCTGCTTGAAGAAGCTCGCAATCCTGGAGAAGACGGTCGACAACACCTGCATGAAGCCACCGGTCGCCGGAGGCGGGGTGGTCTGGGCGGGCAGCACCGGGGCGCTTGGAGTCGGCGTGGCGCCGGGCGATAGCGTGACGCGGTCCTGCACCATGGGGCCGGGCTGCGGGGTGGGGGCCCCGGGGTTGATGCTGGGCGTGCGGCCCGTGACCTGGCCCACGACGGTGGCCACCTGGCCCGCGACGGTGCCGACCTGCCCCATGACCGTGCCGACCTGATTCAGTACCTGCATGAAATCCGACATGTTCGCGCCCTCGTCGCAGCCAACCAATCTCTGCCCTCCTTATCGGATCCGGGAGGGCGGAGGGTTCGGGCTTGGCTTTAAGTGAGAGGGAAGCTTGGTTTAGATTTCATTTAAGGTTCAACCCTGACGGCGGGGAACAGGGTGGTAGCCCTGCTCACCGTAGGGTTGGAGCTGCTCCATCCAGACCTCGCGCAGGATCGCGACCTCTTCCGCGTAGTTCCGCGCATCGTCGGTCGGGCTGAGCATTTCCAGCACGTCGAAGGTGAAGGCCTCACTCCCGAAGCGGTTCCACTCGGCCTGGAGGGCGTGGTTGAGGTGCCCGCCCCGGGACAGCCACGTCTGGTCGCGGGCGATCGTGCCGTCCAGGTTCAGGCTGCCCTCCAGGAAGACCTTGCCGTTGACCTGGTTCTTGATCTGGTAGACCCCCATCTTCCGGAGCTTGTGCCAGTTCTGCCGGTAGTCGGCCTTCAGTTCCTCTTTACGGTTCACCGATCGCCTCTTTCTCGTCGCGACGCGCCGTCGCCATGAGCTTGCGCACGTGATCCCGGATGTCGGTCGGCCACGCCTCGATCAGGCCATCGAAGGCGTCGTACTCCTTGCGGGAGAGGGCGCGGCTGGCCTCTTCGAAGTTCGGCAGGTTCCCCGCCATCGTCCACATGAACTTGGAAACCGCGTCCCGGGACTTGCGGGCCTGATCCTGGCCCTGGCGGCTCTTCATCGTCTCCTCGACCAGCTTCCGGAGGGTCACCGAGGCGCCGCCCGGTTGCTCGTTGAGCCAGTCCCAGTGCCGGGGCAGGAGGGAGACCTCGCGCGATACCACCCCGAGCTTGGGGCGACCGGGGCCCGTCCGCTTCTCGGTGGCCTCGGCCTGCTTCTGGAACCACGGATGCTCTCGAAGCCGCGTCAGGGCCTCATCAGACGTGCCCCTGAGATCCAGATCGATCTGTTGCCCGGTCTGGTCCTCGAAGAGGAGCACCGCCTCCCCGCCTTGATCGAGCCATTCCTTGGTCTTGAGGGCGACCTTCTCGATGGGGCCACTGGCGACGAGGCGCTCCTGGCTGAAGGCCGTGTACGTGTTCTCGGTCATCTCCGCCTCCCTTTCTGGTGCATGATATTACCCGGGTAAAAAGCAGGAGTCAATATTACCCGGGTAATATTTCTCGGGGGCTGTGTCGTTTTTCCGGAAGGCGTGGGTCGATTTCCCGGTAGATGGGGCTCGCTGGGTGCGCGATAAAAGAGAGGTCTGCCCTTTTTCCTGATCCGGGAGCCAACCAGCATGAGCACCTTCCACTGCAAGCACTGCGGCCGCGCCATCTTCCATGCCCACGACGTCCTCGAGAGGCGTAACCTGTGGGATCTGGGGGATTACCAGGCGGAGGCCTACGCCATTCGCGAGGCCATCGAGCCCGCGACCCTCCGGCGCTATGACGTCTCGCTGCACGAGGGGTGGTACTGCTGCCGCTTCGTGATGATGCGCATGACCGTCGACAAGTTCGGCACGGGCGACCAGCTCTTGGTCTACAAGGATGCCGTGGTCGAGGTGAAGCCGGGCGAAACCCCGCCCACGGCCGCCCACCGGGGGGCCATCCGCCTCACGGCCCGGGATCACGATGCGGTCATCGCCTCGCCCGAGTCCCGGGGACAGCTGCTCGTGGTCAAGCACGGCGCCATCTGGTGCCCGCCTTGCCGGCTCATGGATGCGGTCATCGAGCGCCTCGTGGAGGCGAACGAGCTGCCCGAGGTGCGCTTCTTCGATCTGGACATCGACGAAAACCAGGAGTTCGCCGCACGCTTCCGCAACCAGAGCATTCCGTACACCCGCTTCTACTACGATGGGCGCCAGATCCCCGTGACGCTGCCCGGTCATCCGAGCATCGACGGCGGCCTGCTGGGCGGGTTGCAGCAGGCTGAGCTCGTGGCCGTGTGCCGCGACGTGCTGGCCACGGCCCGAGCAGCCGTCAGCCGCTAGGTCAGCGCAGGCGCCAGGTCGGTGCCGGGTTCGCTCAGCACCCCCTGGACCTCGGTTTGCAGGGTTTGGAGCCGGCGGTTCCCGTCCTCGACGTGATCGACGATGTCCATGAAGGTGGAGCGCTGATCCAGGCTGATGTCCGAGACGGCCTGCGCCTTCTCGGTCACGTCGGCGATCGATTGCAGAACGGCATCGGCGCTGGTGGCCTGGGTCTGGACGGAGTCGTTGAACTGGAGGGAGAGGCCCTTCAGCTCGTGCAGGCTCTCGATGATGGCCTCCGAGGAAGCGGCTTGCTCGTGGCTCGCCACGTTGATGCTGGTGTTGAGCTGCTTGCTCTGCTCGACGGCCGTGACGATGGCCGTCAGGTATTGCTCGCCCTCCCGGGCGAGTTGCAGGCCCTCACTGAGGGCCTGCGTGCCGTTCTCGCTGGCGGCCACGGCGCGCGAGGTCTCGCCCTGAACCTCCCGGATCAGCTTCGTGATCTCCTTGGTCGCTTGCGCCGAGCGCGAGGCGAGCTTGCGGACCTCGTCCGCCACCACCGCGAAGCCCCGCCCGTGATCACCGGCCCGGGCGGCCTCGATCGCGGCGTTCAAGGCCAGGAGGTTGGTCTGGTCCGCGATGTCGTCGATCACCTCGACGATCTTGCCGATCTCCGAGGAGCTGTCTCCGAGCTTCCGGATCACGGCCAGCAGGTCGGCCATGACCGCATGGGCATTCCCGAGGCCGGTCAGCGTTCGCTGGGTGGCCGCTTGGCCGTGTGCTGCCGCCGTGGCGGCGCTGCCGGTGGCCCGGTCGGCCTCTTCGACGTAGCCCGCGACCGTCTGGATGCTGTGCAGGATCTCCTCGACGCGGTCGGTGGTCTGGGCGGTGAACTGGTTCAGGCCCTCGGCGTGGGAGGCCGACTCCTTGATGCTGAGGGCGACGTCTCGCATGAGCTCCGAGGTCTGCTCGACATCCTGGATCAAGGCGGACGTGTTCATGCCCACCCGGTAGAAGGTCGCCGACAGCTGCTCCATGGAGGTCAGGGTCGCGCCGCTCGTCTCGCTCGCTTCGCCCATCACCCGCCGCAGGAGCGGGGCCAGCAACGACTCGCGAACAGGGGACGCCGTTGGGTCAACTTGCCGATCGTCCCCTCCGCCGGGCAGGAGAGGGGCTGCCTCCGTTGTGCCGGTTTCCGCCGGCTGCTGGACGGGGGATGGCGGCGTGATCCGCCGCTGGCGAAGTCGAGCGTAAAGGCTGGGCAGGGTGGCTCCGAGCCCGCATCCGACCAGAAAGGCCAGCAAGGTAGCGGTTCCCATGGCTCCTCCAAGTAGCTGGGGCGCCATCGCGCCCCAGTCATGCATTCGCTTGGCTTGGTCCGCTTACGCGTGGCGGGCCTGCAGGAACTTCCCGAGCTCCTGATCGGTCTTGGAGATGTGGTTCACGAGCCAGCCGCCGCACCAATCCTGCAGCGCAATGGCCAACCGGGTGGAGGCGCCTTCCGCCTGGTACTTCGCCTTCCAGGCGAGGAAGTCCTGCACGAACTTGTCGTGCATCGCCTTGTGGGCCGTATAGCTGGGGTAGTCGTAGCGCTTCATGTAGCGTTCTTCGGTTTGGAAGTGGTTGACGACGTAGTCTTGAAGGAAGTTGAGCACCTTCTCGACCTCTTCCCGACCTTTTCCGGAGCCCATGGCTTCAACCAGGTTATTGGCGGCCTTGAATAGCTCCTGGTGCTGCTGGTCGATCTCGGCAAAGCCGACGTTCAGGCTGGGTTTCCATGCAAACGCTTGAGTTGTCACGGATTCATCTCCTATAGGGGCATTAAATTCCTCTAATGTGGCCATCGTTTATGAGATAGCTCATATTAATGCCCGGACAATTATTGATCCGTGAATTGAAAGATGCAATAGCCTTTTATGTAGGTAAATAGGCGAAATTTACGCTTTTTATTAGGAAAATCAAATAATTTCGCGACGTGGATCCAGGGGTGGCGCGATCGTTTCCGCAAATGTTCCGGCTTCGGCCTGTTGCGATCGCGCCGCGTTCGGCGTCCGTCCGGTCAGCGCCTTGAACGTATCCGTGAAGTGCGAGGGCGTCTGGAAGCCCACGTCCATGGCGATCTGGGCGATCGCCAGGTCGGTGTTCTGGAGCAGGTGCTCGGCCGCTCCGATGCGTACCTCGAGGATGAAGCGCTTGGGGGTGCGTCCGAGCTCTTTGAGGAAGCGCCGTTCCAGCTGCCGGGGGCTCAGCCCGACCATGGCCGCGAGCTCCGGCACGCGCAGCTCCTCGGCATAGCCCCCGAGGATGGCGTCGATGATC
>DATNQJ010000031.1:0-4363 GCA_036704085.1 Stenomitos sp. | reverse complement strand
CTGGAGGCGCAGGGTGTTGCCGTGGATGCCGCCCTTGCCGATGACGATCCCCGCCTCCTGGGTGAGATCGAGCACCCGGTTGGCGAAGTCCGGCGCCGGCTCCTTGGTCTGCTTGTCCTTGACCAGCTCCACACCGAGCATCAGGCCCATGCCGCGGACCTCGCCAACGATCGGATAGGTCTCGGCCAGCTCCATCAGGCGGTCCTTGAAGTAGCCGCCCACCTCCTTGGCGTTGTCCATCAGGCGGTGCTCCTCGAGGTAGTCGATGGTCGCAAGCGCCGCCTCGCTCGAGATGGGGTTGCCCCCGAAGGTGTTGATGGTGCCGCGCTGCAGGCTGTCGGCGACCTCGGCCCGGGCGATCGCCGCCCCTGCCGGATAGCCGTTGGCGATGCCCTTGGCCATGGTCATGAGATCCGGCTCGACGCCCCAGTGCTCGATGCCGAACCACTTGCCGCCCGTGCGGCCGAAGCCGGTCTGCACCTCATCCGAGATGAAGAGCACGCCGTACTTCTCGAGGATCCGCTTGACCTCGGGGAAGTAGTCCTTGGGCGGCGTGATGATCCCGCCCACGCCCTGGATGGGCTCGGCGATCATGACCGCGGGCGCCCCCGAGGTCTGGGTCTGGATGACGTCCTCCACCGCCTTGGCACACTCCATGGCGCACGAGCCCGGCTCCTTGCCGAAGGGGCAGCGATAGCAGTAGGGGTTGGGCGCGAAGGAGATGCCCGGCACGGGCGTGAGGTCCACCCGGTAGCTGCTCTGGGCGGTCAGGGAACCCGCCAGGTAGCTCCGGCCGTGGTAGGCGTGGCGCAGGGCGATGATCTCGGTGCGGCCCGTGTGGTTCTTGGCCATGAGGATGGCCGCCTCGTTGGCCTCGGTGCCCGAGTTGGTGAGGAAGCTCTTCTGGAGGCGGCCCGGGGTGATCCGGGCGAGGCGCTCGGCGAGCTCGACGATGCCCTGGCTCAGGAAGACCGTCGAGGTGTGCTGCAGGGTCTGGGCCTGCTGGACCACACGCTCGGTGACCTTGGGGTTGCTGTGACCCACGCTGACCGTGCAGATCCCGGCGAAGAGATCCAGGTACTCCTTGCCCGTCTCGTCGAAGAGGAACTGCATGCTCCCCGAGACGAAGTGGGGCGGGTTGCTGTACCAGTGCTTGGCCGTGGGGGCGAGGTACTCGGAGCGCTTGGCGAGGACTTGCTGGGAGGTCATGAGCTTCTTCATGGGGGTGTCTCCTAGACGCGAACCGACGGGTGGGAAGCGAGAACGGTCATTTCCTTGTAGTGCGAGACCTCGCGCGGAGCGCCCGAGACCTCGACGATGTCGATGCAGTCGACCGGGCAGACGTGCGAGCACAGGGAGCAGCCGGTGCAGAGCTCGAGGTGGACCTCGGGCACGCCCCGCTCCTTGATGGGGGTGCCGAAGGGATGCGGCAGCCCGATGGCCTGGTAGGCCCCGTCATGGCAGGCGGTGTAGCACTTGTCGCACTTGATGCACTTGGCCTGGTCGATGACGGCCTTGGGGCGATAGGCGAAGTCGAGCTTGGAGTGGTCCGTGAGGTTGGGCAGGGCGAGCCCCACGATCTCCTGCAGGGAGCTGAAGCCCTTGCGGTCCATGTACTCCTCGAGGCCCTTGGTGAGCTCCTTGACGATGCCGAAGCCGCGCAGCATGACCTCGGTGCAGACCTGGAGGTTGGAGGCCCCGACCGCGAGGAACTCGACGGCATCCCGCCAGGTGGCGATCCCGCCGGTGGCCGAGATGGGGAAGCCCGGGAACTTGCGGGCGATGTCGCTCACGGCCTTGAGGGCGATGGGCTTCACGGCCACGCCGGAGTAGCCGCCGTAGGTCGTCTTGCCCTTGACCGAGGGGCTGACGGTGAAGTCCTCGATGTCCACGCCCATGAGCACGTTGACCGTGTTGATGGCCGAGACGGCGTGGGCGCCGTTGGTGATGGCGGCCCGGGCGGGCACCGTGATGTCGGTGACGTTCGGCGAGAGCTTGATGATCATCGGCACCCGCGCGACCTCGGTCACCCAGCGCGCGATGTTGCCCGTGACCTCGGGGTTCTGGCTGCAGACCGAGCCCATGCCACGCTCGGGCATGCCGTGCGGACAGCCCAGGTTGCACTCGATCATGTCACAGCCCGCGTCCTGGAAGAGGCGCGTGAGCTCCTTCCAGTCGGCCTCGGAGCCGCCCGCGGCCATGATGGAGCCGATGAGCACGTGCTCGGGGAACCGGTCCTTGATCCGGCGGCACTCCTCGAGCCAGATCTCGAGGGGGCGATCGCTGATCAGCTCGATGTTCTCGAAGCCGAACATGCGGCGGTTGCCGGCGTTGAGGGCCGCGAAGCGCGGGCTGACGTTGTCGATGCGCTCGTGCGCGGGACCCGCTGTCTTGATGATGGCACCGCCCCAGCCCGCCTCGTAGGCCCGCATGATCATCTCCCCGGTGGTGGTCGGAGGAGCGGAGGCGAGCGTGAATGGGTTGGGGAACTTGACGCCGGCGAACTCGATGGTCAAAGACATCCGATCCTCCTCGCATAAGGGGTGCTTGCTTAGGAAGGCTTTACACTAGCACACAATCGTTCACACGTCATGTCGTTCCCAGGTCAGAACCGAGACGCTCGATCCGGAGGCGATGGCGAGCGACTCCGGAGGCGACGCCTCGCGGCTGGAAGGTGGGCCCTCCCTGCCACCTACCACCTGCTGTTCGACCGACTTTACATTTTGTCATTGAGTTATTCGTAGAACTTGTGCTTAAATCCTCGAAAGCCTTCCAGGCGGTCCTTTTGAGCGCCGCCGCAGCGTGTCAGCATCAAAGCAGGTGACCATGACCAAATCCAGCCTCTTGCTTGCCTCGCTCATCGCCATGGGGACCGCCAGCCCTGCCCTGGCCCAGGCCGCTCCCACCACGAGCGTCGGTGGGCTCGTCTATTCGGACTACCGCATGCCCACCCCGTCGGGCCCCCAGTCGTTCAACGTCCGCCGGGCCTTCCTGACGGGGCGAGTGCGGCTCGACCCGACCTGGTCCGGTCAGGTGACCGTCAACCCGTACGCGGAGACATGGGCCTCGGGAGTCACCACCACCACGGGCGTCTTCACCACGCCGCCCCCCGGGGCGCCGGCCACGGCCGTCACGAGCGTCACGGCCACCACGCGCACCGAGCCCTTCTCCGAGCTCTTGCAGATGGCCTTCGTGCAGGGGGACAACCTCCTGTACGGCGGCAGCATGATGCAGCTCGGCATGGTCTGGATGCCGTGGTCCGAGACCGAGTACACCTACTGGGACTACCGGATGCTCTCGACCGTGCCCATCGAAGGCGGCGTGGCCAACTACTCCTTCGGCGAGGCCACGCCCGCCTACATCTCGATCTATGACCAGGGGCTCAAGTGGAAGGGCAACCATGGCTGGCTGCGTTACAATCTCGCGTTCGCCAACGGAGAGGGGTTCCGTGCCACCGAGACCGACGGTCGCAAGAGCCTCGAGGGCAGCGTCACCCTGAGTCCCATCACGGGCCTCGACTTCGCGCTCCTGGGACGCCGCGGCAACCTGTCGACCATGGAGCAGGCCGACCGCGCCTCTTTGATCGTGGGCTATACGACCCTGGGCTTCCGGGTGGCCGTTCAGGCCACGCGCATGCTGGATGCGCCCCTCGGCGGGACGACCACCAACGGCCAGATTCTCTCGGCCTTCGGCACGCTGCCCCTCACCTTCACGGGGCAACCGCTGGAGCTGGTGCTCCGCGCCGACTCGATCGATCCCAACGTGGACCTGGGCGGGGACGATCGCGTCGAGAGCATCCTGGGCCTGGCGTACCGTCCGTTGGGCGGCAACGTCACCTTCGTGCTGGACAACCAGAACGTGAGCCATGCGGATGGCTCGAACAGCAACCAGCTGGCGCTGCACACCCGGCTGGCCTTCTAGGAACCGGATCCGCCCTGGCTCGCCTTCCGAGGAAGGGACCAGGGCGGTTTATCCATGGTAAAATTGCCCCGACTTTGAAAGGAGCTTCCCCATGGATCGAGTTCCCGCCGCCGGCCCCGAGGCCGGCACCCCGCTAGTTCCGTCCATTGCCACGGATGAGAAGAAGCACCAGGAATGGGAGTACGAGTACCTCGAGGATCTGGGAACGGATCCCAAGGCGCGCCTGAACGAGCTGGGCAAGGAGGGCTGGGCCCTCGTCACGGCCAACCCGTTCATTTTCCGCCGTCCGAAGCTCGAAGAGGGCAAGGAGCGGCCTCGCGTGGGCTTCGCCCGCTAGACTCCCGTTAGAAACGAAGGTCTCCGGGAACAAGATCCCCTGGCAGTCAGCTGGGGGATCTTTTCGTATGCAGCAACCTCAGGATCCATCCAAGCGGGGAACGCA
>DATNQJ010000030.1:0-14654 GCA_036704085.1 Stenomitos sp. | reverse complement strand
GCTCGTCGCTCGCCATACGCTCGCTCAACGCGCTCAGCCACTACACGGACTGGACCATCGGCCACGTCCACTCGGGGGCGCTCGGCTGGGTCGCCATGATCTCGATCGGCTCGCTCTACTACATGATCCCCCGCCTCTGGGGCAAGACCGAGATGTACAGCGTGCCGCTCATCAACGCCCACTTCTGGATGTCGACCATCGGCGTGGTGCTCTACATCGCCGCCATGTGGATGTCGGGCGTCAGCCAGGGCCTCATGTGGCGCGCCACCAATCCCGACGGCAGCCTGACCTACACCTTCGCCGAGTCGGTGGCGGCCATCCATCCCTTCTACGTCATCCGCCTGATCGGCGGAGGGCTCTTCGTCGCCGGCATGTTCGTGATGGCCTACAACACCTACCGCACGATCCAGCCGAGCGCGCAGGCCAAGCCGGCCGCCCAGCCGGGACTGGCCGCCTAGGAGGCACGCATGTACGAAACCCTCACCATGATCTGCAAGACGATCAGCCTGCTCATGTTCTTCCCCTTCTTCGTGGGGGTGGCCGTATGGGCGCTGCAGGCGCGAAACAAGGCCCGCTTCGACGCCTATGCCCAGATCCCCCTCCAGGAGGAGTAGCCCGTTGCGCGCGATGGCCGGGCCATGCGGGGTAGCGGGGCAGTCGGAGCCGCTCCCCGGGGCTCGGGGGGAACTACTGATCTTTGCGGCTTTAAGTAATTCTTACGGATCTACCGAGGAAAAGCGCTTTCTACAATGGCCACGGGATTATGAGAGCATTCTCATAAACATTTCGTTACACCGGCCATCGGCTGCAGGCCCCTTGCGCGCACAAGAGGAGACACAAGCGCTATGCAACACACCTTGAGCACCCCCCAGGGCGTGGCGGAGACACCGCCCGTCTATGACGACGAAAGCGTCCGTCTGTTCACCCTCGCCGCCATCTTCTGGGGGATCGTCGGCATGCTCGTGGGGGTCTGGATCGCCTCCGAGCTCGCGTTCCCGGCTCTGAACTTCGATCTGCCCTGGCTGAGCTTCGGCCGTCTGCGGCCCCTGCACACCAACGCCGTCATCTTCGCGTTCGGCGGCAACGTGCTGTTCGCCTCGATCTACTACATGGTCCAGCGCACCTGCCGGGTGCGGATGTTCAGCGACGCGCTCTCGAAGATCAACTTCTGGGGCTGGCAGCTGGCCATCGTGCTCGACGCGATCTTCCTGCCGATGGGCTTCACCCGCGGCAAGGAGTACGCCGAGATGGAGTGGCCCATCAGCCTCGTCATCGGCGTGGTCTGGATCCTGTCGATGGTCAACTTCTTCGGGACCTTGGCCAAGCGCAAGGAGAAGCACATCTTCGTCGCCAACTGGTTCACCATGGCGCTCTACATCGCGGTCCTGATTCTTTATCTCTTTAATGGGATGTCGAGCCTGCCCGTGAGCCTCACCAAGTCCTACTCGCTCTACGCGGGCGTGCAGGATGCCCTCATCCAGTGGTGGTACGGCCACAACGCGGTCGGCTTCTTCCTGACCACGGGCTTCCTCGCCTTGATGTACTACTTCATGCCCAAGCAGGCTCAGCGCCCGATCTTTAGCTATCGCCTGTCGATCGTGCACTTCTGGGCCCTCATCTTCATCTACGTCTGGGCCGGTCCGCACCACCTGCTCTACACCTCGCTGCCCGAGTGGGCGCAGACCCTCGGCATGACCTTCTCGGTGGTCCTGCTGGCTCCGTCCTGGGGCGGCATGCTCAACGGCATGCTCACGCTCAAGGGTGCCTGGGACAAGCTGCGCACCGATCCCATCATCAAGTTCCTGTTCACCGCCGTCACCTTCTACGGCATGTCGACCTTCGAGGGTCCGATGATGTCGATCCGCACGGTCAACGCGCTCAGCCACTACACGGACTGGACCATCGGCCACGTCCACTCGGGCGCGCTCGGCTGGGTCGCCATGATCTCCATCGGCTCGCTCTACTTCATGATCCCGCGCATCTTCAACAAGGGCACCGAGATGTACAGCGTCAAGCTGATCAACACCCACTTCTGGATGTCGACCATCGGCGTGGTGCTCTACATCGCCGCCATGTGGATGGCCGGCGTCAGCCAGGGGCTCATGTGGCGCGCGACCAACGCCGACGGCAGCCTGACCTACACCTTCGCCGAGTCGGTGGCGGCCATGCACCCCTTCTACGTCATCCGCATCATCGGTGGTGGACTGTTCCTCGCCGGCATGCTCGTGATGGCCTACAACACCTACATGACCATCCGCACGCAGCCCGCTGCGCGCCCGGCCGGTTCGCCGAGCCTCGCCTCTTAGGAGTGTCCTGAATGCCTTTGTTCAAAGACGTTGAAACCAAAACCCTGAAGATGGCGGTCTTCGTGACGATCACCGTCAGCATCGGTGGTCTCGTCGAGATCCTGCCCCTGTACTTCATCAAGAGCTCGGTGCCCAAGGTGGAGGGCGTGAAGCCCTACACCCCCTTGGCCCTCGAGGGACGCGACATCTACGTGCGCGAAGGGTGCTACAACTGCCACAGCCAGCAGATCCGTCCCTTCCGCTCGGAGACCGAGCGCTACGGGCACTACTCGCTGGCCGGTGAGTCGGTCTACGACCACCCGTTCCAGTGGGGCTCCAAGCGCACGGGTCCGGACCTGGCCCGCGTCGGCGGCAAGTACCCCGACTCGTGGCACGTCCAGCACATGCGCGATCCCCGCAGCATGGTGCCCGAATCGGTCATGCCGCGTTACCCCTGGCTCGAGAAGACCGCCCTCAACACCAGCCTGACCCAGACCAAGATGCAGCGGCTGCGGTTGATCGGCGTTCCCTACACCGACGCCGAGATCGCCGCCGCCCCCGCCCAGGTGGAGGGCAAGACCGAGCTGGACGCTCTGATCGCCTACCTGCAGAGCCTCGGCACTGCGGTGAAGTAGGAGGATGCCATGAGCTTCGATACGTTGATGGTAGCGAGCAAGATCATCTCGCTCTTCCTCTACGTCCCCATCTTCTTGGGCGTGCTCTTCTGGGCCTATCGCCGCAAGAACAAGGAAACCCTGGAATCCTACGCTTCCATGCCACTGCAAGAGGACTAACCGATGGCGAAAGAACCTGAAATCATCCATTCCTGCGATGGCATCGAGGAATACAACAATCCCCTGCCGAGCTGGTGGCTCACCATGTTCTACGGCACGATCGTCTTCGCCATCGTCTACCAGATTCTCTTCCCGAGCTGGTTCGGCCCGGGGCTCCTGAAGTGGAGCCAGATCACGCGCTACGACAACGAGGTGAAGGCGGCGGCCGAGCAGACCGCCAAGGTCGCCTCCGCCCAGTCGACTGCGGGTGGCCTGCAGGCCGTGATCGCCGATCCCAAGGCGATCGAGGCCGGCAAGGCCCTGTTCACCCAGAACTGCGCGGCCTGCCACGGCGCGAATGCGGAAGGGGCCATCGGTCCCAACCTGCATCAGCCTCCCTACTGGGCGTACGGCAAGGGCGCGCCCGAAGACATCCAGTTCATCATCACCCACGGCACGAACGGTACGGCTGGCCTCAACAAGGAGTCCAAGGGCGGCATGCCGACCTGGTCTCAGCTGGGCAGCACCAAGATTCAGCAGCTGACCGCGTTCGTGTACAGCCTGCAAGGAAAGTAAGGTAAGTCATGTTGGAGCACGCGCCGGGTCACGAGCTGTACGCCAAACGTCAGCGGATCTTCGTCAAGCACATCTGGGGAAGCCTCCAGGCCAAGCGCTGGATGGTCTTCGCGGTGTTGCTCGGCGGGTTCTTCCTGCTGCCCTGGCTGCGGATCGGCGATCGCCCGGCGGTGCTCCTCGACGTCCCGGCCCGGAAGTTCCACATCTTCTGGATGACCTTCTGGCCTCAGGACACTTACCTGCTGGCGCTCTTCCTCATCTCCCTGGCGCTGACCCTCTTCATGGTCACGGCGGTCTGGGGGCGTCTGTGGTGCGGCTTCGCCTGCCCGCAGACGGTGGGGACGAGCATCTTTCTCGAGATCGAACGGTGGATCGAGGGGGACCGCAACCAGCAGATGAAGCTGGACAAGTCCCCCTGGACCACCGAGAAGGTCCGCAAGCGCGTCCTCAAGCACGCGCTCTTCATCCTCATCTCGTTCGCCTTCACCTATAACCTGCGCGCCTACTTCATCTCCATGCCGGAGCTGCTGCACAAGACGGCGACCTTCACCTTCGACGGCGGCGACTACTTCTGGCTGCTCTTCTTCTTCGTGCTCGCCTACAGCGATTTCGGCCGCTTCCGCGAGCAACTCTGCCACGGTCCCTGCCCCTACGGGCGCTTCCAGGGGGTCATGCTCGATCCCAACTCCCTGGTGGTCACCTTCAACGTGGAGCGCGGTGAGCCCCGCCAGTTCTTCCGCAAGGGCCAGGAGCGCGACGCCGGCGACTGCGTGGACTGCAAGCTGTGCGTCGACGTCTGCCCGGCGGGCATCGATATCCGCAAGGGTCCGCAGTTCGAGTGCATCTCGTGCATGCGCTGCGTGGACGCCTGCAACACGGTCATGCCCAAGGTCGGCTTCGCGCCGAACCTGATCAGCATCGTCAGCGAGAACCAGATCGCGCACAAGCCCCAGAAGCTGCACCCCCGCCTCTTCGTCTATGCCGGCGTGCTGGTGGCCATGCTGTCGCTCATCAGCTACCGGGTCATGAGCCACCCCATCACCCAGGTCGACGTCCTGCGCAACCGCAGCTTCGTCTACAGCAAGCTCCCCGATGGCCGCATCGCAAACGTCTACACGGTCAAGGCCATCAACATGGACAACCACGACCACACCTACCGGGTCGAGGTCGAGGGCCTCAAGGCCGACTTCGTGGGAGCCGCCCCTCTCATCGAGGCCAAGAGCGGCGAGGTGACCCAGGCGAGCGTGGCGCTGGCCGTCCGGCCCGAGGCGGGCGACGCGGAGCACGTCAGCCGCTTCGAGTTCGCCCTGGTCGACGTCAAGACCGGCCATAAGCTGGCCGAAGCCCACAGCACCTTCGTCATGCCCGAACGGGAGCACGACGAGGAGCATGGCGAGCACCGCGGCGAGATCCGCGACGAACACCGCGATCATCACTAGAAAGGGACTCCCATGAAGCTCACCTACGCTCAGAAATTCGTCGGAGGCATGATCGGGATCCTCGGCCTGTCCATCGCCGTCAACATCGGCATGATCACCCTGGCGGCCACCAGCAACGATGGGCTGGTCACCGAGCATTACTACAGCAACGGCCTGCGGTATGCCGAGCAGCGGGCCCGCGAGATGGATCGGCCGGGCTGGAACGTGAGCATCGAGGCCCCGACAGTCGCAGAGCGGACGGCCCCCTTCGTCGTGACCGTCAGCGACCACCAGCATGTGCCCCTCACGGGAGCCACGGCCACCCTCAAGCTCTACCGGCCCACCAAGGCCGGCTACGACCAGCTCGTCCCCCTGAAGGAGACGGCTCCCGGACGCTTCGAGGCCCAGGTGAAGCTGCCGCTCGTGGGCCTCTGGGACACGACGGTCGCCATCGAGAAGGGTAAGCAGGCCTACGACCACCTCGAGCGGATCCGGGTCGAGGCGCCCCGCTCATGACCGCGAGCGGGCCGACCTGCTACCAGTGCGGCCTGGCGGCCCCGCTCCCGATCACGGCCGTGATCGCGGGCGAGGAGCGCGCCTTCTGCTGCCAGGGCTGTCGGCTCGCCTGTGAGCTCGTCGGCGCGAGCGGCCTCGAGGCCTTCTACGCGCGGCGCGACGGCTTCGGAGCGAAGCCCGTCGCCAAGAGCGACTTCCCCTTCCAGGATCCCGACTTCCAGGCGAGCCTCTCGACGCCCGTGCCGGGCGGACGCGCCATCACCCTGGAGCTCGAGGGCCTGCACTGTGCGGCCTGCGTCTGGCTCATCGAGCGGATCCTCGGCCGCACGGCAGGCGTCTCGGAGGCCCGGGTCAACCTCACCTCGCGCCGGGTGAGCTTCCAGTGGAACCCCGAGGTCGTGGACCTCTCCGAGGTGGTGAGCCTGCTCGGCTCTCTGGGCTACCAGGCCTCTCCCTACGACCCGTCCGGCAACGACTGCCGGGCCCTCGAGCGCAACCGGGCCCTGTTGATGCGCGTGAGCGTCGCGGGCCTCGCCGCGCTCGGCGCATGGTTCCTCGGCGATCCGCTCAACCTCGGCGGCTTCGATGCGAGCGAGCGCCACCTGCAGACCTTCCTCTCCTGGACCCTCTTGGCCATCTCGACCCCGACCGCGCTCTACGTCGGCTGGCCCTTCTTCAAGGGCGCCTGGACGGGCCTCAAGGCCCGGATGCTGACCATGGACGCCACCATCACGCTGGCCTCGGCGGTCGCCTACATGGCGAGCGTCTGGGCGATCGTGACCGGTCACGGCGCCGTCTACTTCGACTGCCTCCTGGTGCTCTTGTTCGCGCTTTTGGTCGGGCGCAGCATCGAGGGTGCCGCGCGCCGCCGGGTCTTCTCGCAGGCCGAGCGTCACTGGCGCCTGGAGGCCCCCTCGGCCACCCGCCTCACCGAGGACGGGGAGCAGGTCGTCGCCATAGCCGCCATTCGCCAGGGGGATCTCATCCTGGTGCGTCCCGGCGAGCGCATCCCGGTCGACGGCGTGCTCGAGGCGGGGACGGGCCACGTGGACGAGTCCATGCTCACGGGCGAATCGGTGCCGGTCGCCAAGCTCGTCGGCAGCCCGCTCACCGCGGGCACCCTGAGCCTGGAAGGCGCCCTGCACGTCCGGGCGCAGCGGGTCGGCAGCGAGACGACCCTCTCCCAGATCGTGCGCTGGGTGACCGAGGCGGACGCCGCCCGGGCACCGAGCCAGCGCCTGGCGGACAGGATCTCCGCCTGGTTCCTGCCCGCGCTCCTCTGCGTGGCGGCCCTGACCTTCGGGCTCAACCTGGGCCACGGGCTCGCAGCGGCGGTGAACCGCACCATCTCGGTGCTGATCGTGACCTGCCCCTGCGCCCTCGGGCTCGCCACGCCGGCCGCCATCGCGGTGGCCATGGCGCGCGGCGCCCGGGACGGCATGCTCTTCAAGGGCGGCACCGAGCTCGAGGAGCTCGGCAAGCTCACGCACCTGGTGGTGGACAAGACCGGTACCGTGACCACGGGCCAGATGCAGGTGAAGCGGGTCTCGGCCGCGCATGGCTACGAGCCCGCGGCGGTGCTTGGGCTCGCGGCCTCCCTGGAGCGGCTCTCGGAGCATCCCCTGGCGCGGGCGATCGCCGCCCACGGCCACGCGCAGAACCTCGCCTTCGAAGCGGTGGACGGCTTCGAGGCCCGGCCGGGCCACGGCGTGACGGGCCACATCGGCGGTCGGCGGGTCACCATCGGGTCGGTGGCCTGGTGCGCGGGCGAGCCCCCCAGCGACCTGCCGCAGCCGGGCGCGGACGCCACCACCGTCTACGTGGCCGCCGCCGAGCGGATCATCGGGGCCATCGAGGTCTCGGACCAGTTGCGGCCCGATGCGGCCCCGACGCTCTCGGAGCTCAAGCAGCAAGGGGTCGAGACGACCTTGCTGTCGGGCGACCGGCAGGCGATCGCCGCCACGGTGGGCTCAAAGCTCGGCATTCCCCACGTGCTCGCGGGCGTCCTGCCCGAAGGCAAGCGTGCGCATGTCCTCGGCATGAAGGCCCCCGGACGGGTGGTGGCCATGGTGGGCGACGGCGTCAACGACGCCCCGGCCCTGGCCGCTGCCGACATCGGGATCGCCATGGGGCAGGGGGCGGCCATCTCCGCCTCGGCGGCGGGGGTGGTGCTGCTGGGCGATCGCTTCGGCCAGCTGCTCGACGCCGTGGGGCTGTCCCGGCGCACGGTGCGGATCATCCGCGAGAACTTCATGCTGTCGGCCCTGTACAATGCGGTGGTGGTGCCGTTTGCGGCCATGGGGTTGGTCGCTCCGCAGTGGGCCGCCATCCTGATGCCCCTGAGCTCCCTTTTAGTGCTGGGCAATGCCCTGAGATTGGCGAGGTAAACGATGGACGTCCTGTTTCTGATGCTGCCCTGCACGCTGTTCATCGCGCTCATCATGCTCGGCTTCTTGATCTGGAGCATCCGCTCGGGGCAGTTCGACGACCTCGAGGGCGAGAAGTACCGCATCCTGTACGAGGATTAGGCCGCAAAACGCCCGTCACCAGGTCATCCGATCGTTTCTTTCAAGCAAGATCGGCGCTCCTCCTCACGAAGAAGCATTAGAGGTTTCTCATACTTTGCTAGGGAGGAGTTCATGGCAGTCATTAGCCCTGTGGGGATCCCGGTCGTCGACATGCGCGATTACACGCACGGCGGAGCCGCCGAGCGGGCGCGGTTCGTCCAGACGCTCGGCGAGGGACTCAAGGAATTCGGCTTCATCACCGTCGAGAACCACGGCATCGACCAGGACCTGATCCGCAGGACCTACGCCCAGTTCGAGGCCTTCTTCAAGATGGACCTCGAGACCAAGCGCCAGTACGGCAAGATCATGGGGGGCCAGCGCGGCTACACCGAGTTCGGCTCCGAGAACGCCAAGGGCAACCCCATCGCGGACCTCAAGGAGTTCTGGCACACCGGCCGCGAGCTCGCGGCCGATCACCCCTTCCGCGCCGAGTACCCCGACAACGTGTGGCCTTCGGAGCTCCCCGAGCTCAAGGAGACCGTGCTCACCCTCTACCGGCAGCTCGATGGCTGCGTGGACACCTTCCTGTTCGCGCTCGCCGACTACTTCAAGCTGCCCCAGCGCACCTTCGCGGACATGGTCAAGGACGGCAACAGCATCATGCGCGCCATCCACTACCCGCCCCTGCCCGCGGACGCCGACCCCCGCGCCGTGCGGGCGGCCGCCCACGAGGACATCAACATGATCACGATGCTCGTGGAGGCAACCTCCTCCGGGCTCGAGCTCTTGACCCGCCAGGGCGAATGGATGCCCATCACGGCCCTCGAGGGCCAGATCGTCGTGGATGCGGGCGACATGCTCGCTCGCGTGACCAACCACGTCATCCCCTCGACGACCCACCGCGTGGTCAACCCGGCGGATGCCAACGAGACGCGCTACTCGCTGCCCTTCTTCGTGCACCCCTACTCGGCCTGCGACCTGACGGCGCTCGACTGCTTCGTCAGCGACGAGCGCCCCCGCCAGGATCCTCCCATCACCGCCGGCGAGTACCTGAACCAGCGACTCCGGGAGATCGGCCTGCTTAAGTAGTTTGCAACGGTTTAAGCAGCCGTTTTCCTTGCCGTAACACGATCCGGCCTACGATAAAGGCCGGATCGTTCCTCTTCACGGTAAGGAGACCCCCATGCTCGAGAAAGCCACCCTCCTGGTCGCCAGCTACAACGCCATGCTCATGGTCGGCATCGCCCTGGTCGGCATCGCGGCCGCCACGGTCTGGACCATGGCCAAGAAGGCCCAGAAGGACAAGCAGGGCGCCTAGCCCTCGCCCCAAAGCCCCCGCCCCTCTTGCGATCGCAAGGGGGGCTTTTTCGGGTCGCGCCCCAGCACCCCGAAAACCCAGTACCGGCGCCGGTTTTCCCGATACGTGAAAATGCCTATCCCCCCATCGGGGATCTGGCGGTACTTGCCGAGGGGGCATCCGAGCTAGAACAGGGTTGACGACAGGGTTACCGTGTTCGCTTGAGAAAGGACCTGACCATGCTTCGCAAGTCTCTGATGACCAGCCTCCTGGCCGCCACCGTCGGGGCCTCGCTCGCGGGCTGCTCTGGGCTGCCCACCGGCATCCTCGACGGCCTCGGCGCCAACCTGAGCTCCACCCAGCGCCTCGCGGTGCAGTCGATGGTGTCGGACTCCATCTCGTCGATGCAGTCCGACATGGACATGGACGCCTCGGCGGCCCTCACGGAGGATGCCACCTTCCGCACCACCCAGAGCCTCGAGATCGAGGGCAAGGGCGAGGCCAGCGCTAGCGCCACCGCCTCGCTCAAGATCCCCTTCCTGGACCGCGAGAAGCGCTTCATGGAGCACGGCAAGAAGCACATCGACGACCTGAAGGCCGGCGTGCGCAACTACACCAAGACCCAGGTGGACAACGGCGACGGCACCTTCACCGTCACGGCCACCATGGAGATGAGCAACAAGGGCGGCCGCACGATGAAGCAGGTCATCGAGCGCACCTACCAGACCTCGGACAAGACGCTCATCCACGGCAAGGCCCACATGGAGGCCGAGCAGAGGAACGGCGTGAGCATCGTCCGTGACCGTGAACGGACCCTGCAGGCCGACGGCAGCTACCAGATCCACTTCAAGAGCGTGCTGACCCGCAAGGATGGCAAGCAGCGCACCATCGAGTGGAACACGGTCGAAGCCGCGGACGGCACCTGGACCGGTAGCGGCACGATCCAGCGCTTCGACGGCTCGGTCGTCACCGTGACCATCGTCCGCAACGCGGACGGCACCACGACCACCACCACGGTCGACACCAAGGCCAAGGTCGAGGCCGAGGTCACCCAGCCCGAAGGCTCCACCAGCGCCACGGTCGGCGTCACGGACCAGACCTCCGGTCAGGCCGCCGGCGAGACCACGGTCTCCGACACCACTCAGGTCGAAGCCAGCGCGGAGTAAGAGCACCTAACCACCCTCCTGGGTCGCGAGGGCCGGTCGAAAGACCGGCCCTCGTGGCGTTGCGGCCACGTTCGGCCGCTCGCTTCAGGAAGGACCAGAGCAGCGCGTGTCATACGAGCAGGCGTGGGTATAGTGGTACGTGAGAGGCCTTTTGTGCCCTCAATGAGCGGGCCAGAGGGGTGGCCGCCGCTCTCGACGCCCCACCCACCCGTTGCTGGAAGTGCAGACATGTCAAACCGCTCGAACTTTCCCCGCTGGACGCTGGCAGCCGCCATCGCCCTGCTGGTCGGATGCCAGCCGCTCGGCCTCCTGGTCGGACAACCAACCGACCAGAAACCCGTCGCCAGCCAGGACGGCGGCCCGGTGACCGGTCAGGACACCCTGGTCAGCAACAACAGCGCCTCGCTGACCGGCCTGGTGACCGGACCGGCATCCCTGATCTCCAACAACTCGGCCAACCTGGTATCGAACAACAGCGCGAACTACCGGACCCAGGCGCTGGCGACCGTTCCGGTCAAGCGTGCGCTCGTGTACCTCGCGAGCCCCAACGAACAGCTCTACGCCGGCTCGGATGGCAAGGCCCTCTACGCCCTGACCGACGACAACGGCAACTACTCCTTCAAGGTGGCCCCGGCCGAGGTGCCCATCATCGTGACGGTGCTTCAGCCCCAGAACCGCCGCCTCGTCGGCTTCTTGATCCCGAAGAAGGGCGGCAACGTCCTCGACGTCGACCTGGCCACCACGGTCGTGACCGAGTTCCTGCGGGACCAGGCCCGGCTCGCCCACAAGACCCTCGCGGACTACCCCACCCTCGCCGCCGACCTGCCCGAGATCATCCGCCTGACCCGCGAGATGATCGCCCGCGACGAGCTGCACCTCAAGCAGAGCGACAGCGACCCGAGCAGCTACATCGACCTGGCGGTCAACTCCATCCCCGCGATGAACCACGAGTACGTGCGGGCCTTCGCCGCCTCCAACCAGGAGCTGAGCGACGCCTGGAAGCACCTGCTGGGCTACCGGCCCCTGCTCATCGACGAGCTCGACGTCGGCTACCCGAACAGCGACTACCACGTGCTGGACGTGACGGCCAACAGCGACGCGATCTTCACGGCGGCCTACAGCCACGCCAGCTACCAGATCGACCAGACGACGGGCTCCGGCTCGAAGACCCTGGTCGACGTCCCGCGCACCGACATCCGCTACATCGGCGGCATGCTCGCCTCCGGCAGCCACGTCTTCGCGGCCTGCGACGACTTCCTGATCGACATCGATCCGGCTCCGGACGGCGTCACGTCCCTGTGGGACGACAACGGCCTGACCCCGCGCCTCCACCAGTACAACGACGCCTACTTCGACCAACCGGATGTTTCGGGCAACGCGGTCATCAACGACGTGGAGTTCCACGGTGGCTGGGCCTACTTCGCCAGCGCCGACACCCATGAGATCTGGCGCTGCCATCTGGACGAGACGGGGGCCATCCTCCCCGACACCGTCGAGCTGGTGGCGGGCGTGCCCCAGGCCAGCCAGGACCCCGCGTCGTTCTTCACCGGCGACGACACGCGGCCCGGGCAGCAGGTCCGCTTCAACCTCCCGTGCAACATCACCTTCCACCAGGAGGGCGCCAAGGAGTACCTCTACGTAGCCGACACCCTCAACCACCGGATCCGGAGGGTGGACCTGGCAAGCCCCGGGTTCCCCACCGAGACCTTCATGGGCCTCGGCTCCACCGCCTACGGCAATCTGCTGAAGCCCGTCGGCCCGGTCGAGGACGGCAAGGCTTCCACCAGCCAGGAGCAGGGCTACACCGACATCGACGATCCGGCGGGCGTGCCGCGGGCCAAGGCCGGCCTGATCTCGCCCCACAAGGTCCTGTTCGACGCCGCCGGTCGCATGTTCATCGCCGACACGGACCACCTGCGCGTCCGCATGTACGACCCCGCCACCGACCGGGTCTACACCATCGCGGGCGCCGGGGCGGGCGTGCCCAGCGTCACGGGCGACTCGCGCCGCTCGGGATTGGGCGAGGTCTACAGCATCGCCTTCGACGCCCAGCAACAGACCCTGCTGATCGCCGACTCGCGCAACTATAAGCTACGGCGGGTTCACCTCCCGTTCGGATTGTAGGAGGCACCCCCATGAAACCGATGACGTCACGACTTCTCCTGGCCCTGGGACTGGCGTTCCTGCAGGTCGCCTGTACCCCTGCCACCGACCTCCGAACGAACACGGGCAACCCGACGGATACCGCCTCCTTGGTCTCCAACAACTCGGCGGGCTTCGCGGGGCACGTCACCGTGCCGTCCCAGCTCATCCAGAACAACGCCGGGGGGCTCATCTCGAACAACACGGCCAACTTCCGCATCGCCTCGTTGGAGACGATGCCCTTGGCCAACAGCCTGATCTACCTGCTGACTCCGAACGAGGAGTTCTATCAGAACGATAAGGGCGATCGCATCGTCACGACCACCGACAAGGATGGCAACTACGACCTGCCGCTCACCCTTTCGGCCGGCAAGCAGGTCATCGTCAGCGCCCTGCTGTCTGGTAACCGGCGGATGGTCGGCTATACCCTCAGCAAGGAGGGCAAGAACGCGGTGGACGTGAACCTCGCGACCACCTACGTCACCGAGTTCCTGCGCGCCCAGGCGGCAAGCACCGGCAAGACGATGGCGGACTACCCGAAGTTCCTCACGCGCCTGCCCGAACTGCTCGCCGAGACCAACAAGCTGCTCGACAGCGGAGACCTGCCCGTTCCCGATCTGACCATCGGGGCGAGCAACAGCATGAACAAGACCTACTTCTCGGTGTTCGGCTCTCGCAGCCAGGCCCTCAGCGACCTCTGGGCCGACGTGCTGGGACGCCGCCTCATCGCCTTCACCACCGCGGGCGGCGACTACTCCGGCAGCATGCTGGAGGAGCCGGGCCCCATCACCCAGCTGGGCCTCGCCATCCCGAGCGGGGTGGCCACGGCTCCGGACGGGACCTGGTACGTCACCCTCAAGGCCAACCATGTCATCCGCAAGGTCGGCCCCGACGGCAACTCGACCATCCTGGGGACCTTCCGGGGCGACGGCTCCATCAGCACCCCGGAGATCTCCCGCACGGCGGTCCCGGTCGGCGAGCTGTCGATTCCCAATCCCAAGAACGTGGCGTGCGATCAGGACGGAAACCTGGTGATCGGCTGCAACGATCCCTCCGCCCACTTCCTGATCTTCGTCTGCAACAAGACCGGCCCGTACTTCGGAGCCGATCGCCAGGCCGGCATGGCCTATCCGCTCGGGAACACCGAGGTGGTGGGCACCGCCAACGGCACCGCGGCGGCGCGCTTTGCCGACGGCGACCTCGCGACGGCGAAGTTCCGCACCCCCGACGGCATGTGCTTCGACGGCCACGGCAACCTCTACGTAGCCGACCGCCGCAACAACCTGGTGCGCCGCATCGACCACGCGACGGGCACCGTCTCGACCGTGGCGGGAAAGCTCGTCGATAACGGCAACGGGGGGCAGATGGGCGATCAGCTGGGCACCTGGGACGGCGTCGACAACGGCGACGGCACCGGTGCCGTGGGGGCCATCCTCAACCGGCCGTTCCAGGTCGCGTGGCGGGCCCTGGACGACACGCACGAGGAACTCTACGTCTGGGAGGGCGGGAACCCGACGGACGGAGGGGCGCTCGCCAGCACCGGCAATGCCATCCGGAAGATCGCCTTCGACCCCGCGCACCCGGAAAGCGGCACCATCTCGACGTTGGTCGGCGGCAAGGAGAAGCATGGCTTCGGGGGCGACGGCGGCCCCGTGGCCGCAGCCCGGATCGACCTGGTGAACGGCGACATCTCGCAGGACGTGCCCGATGCGGGCATGGCCCTCTCGGCGGACGGGCGCTACCTCTACTTCAGCGATACGCTCAACTTCCGGGTGCGGGTGATCGATCTGAACGCGAACGGCGGCCCGACGATCGACACGGCCGCCGGGGGCGGCACGATCGAGGGCGACACCGAGGCAAGGCTCGGCGCGCTCAAGAACGTCGCGGGAGTGGCGGTCGACTCGCACGGCAACGTGTACGTCTGCGACGAGACCAGCAACGTCGTGCGCAAGGTGAACTACCAGTTCGGACGCT
>DATNQJ010000029.1:0-3277 GCA_036704085.1 Stenomitos sp. | reverse complement strand
ACCCTGGGGGTCGGCTACACCCTCGCCTTCCAGTCGACCAGCACCCGCCCCACCTTCACCCCGGGCGGCACCATCGGCGTCATGCTGGAGTGGTAAGTCGAACTCCTTGAACACAAGCGCCCGGCCGATGGCCGGGCGCTTTTCCATGCGGGCTCTTTACTTCGTCACCTGGCTCACGGGCTTGCCGGTCGCCGCCTCCAGCGTGATGCCGCCCAGGCGGTTGTCCCCGGTCGAGAGCACCTGGTACGCATCCACGTAGATCCGGTCCGGCATGCCGCCCGAGGCCGCCACGTACTGGATGAAGTAGCTCGTGCGATCGCCCACCGTCGGCACGCCTGCCTTCACCGCCGCATCGATCGCCTGGGTGGGCGTCACGAGCTTGCTGAAGTCGATACCCACCGGCGCCGCGTCCGCCGTGTGCACGGCCTTCACGTCCCGGGCCGAGGCCGGATCCTGGTCCTGATAGACCTTGACCAGCACCTCGTTGAAACTATTCCCCTTGCCCTCGAGCGGCGTCCAGTACGTGAAGGCGTAGGCGCCGTCGTCCCGTGTGAACTGGCCGAACTTGTTCATCCACCGGATCGAGACGCCCATGGGAATCAGGCCCTGGCCATACTTGGCGACCACATGCGCCTGAGCCTGGCCGTAGGCGTCCGACAGGGTCGCTGCGGTCGCCGCCGCCTGGGCCTGGGCCATACTCACCATGTCCTCGTACTCGTCGAGCACGAGATAGCCGTCATGGTTCCGGTCCGAGAGGTTGAAGGCCAGCTGCGCGTACGTCTTCTCGCCGGTCGTGAGGGTCGCATTCGCGTTGATCGAGGCCAGGTACTCCGGCCACGACAGGCGGCCGTCCCGGTCCGCGTCGCTAAGGGCCAGCGTGTCCCGGGCGTAATCCCGCAGCTTCGCGGCCGCCTTCGCCAGGAAGGCACGGTTGTTCAGCATCTCGCTGAGCGTGAGGTACGCGTTGCCGTTGAGGTTCAGGTTCGCGAACTGCTCGGGCGTGAAGAAGGCCGAGGCCTCCGCCTGGGTGAGCTTGCCGTCGCCGTTTTGATCCAGGCGCCGATAGAGGTTCGTGAGATACACCTTGAGGGCCGCGTTGAGGCCCTCCCGGCTCTGGGCATCCACCTGCTGGGAGGTCGGGCGGCTCAGGCTGGTGCCCGCGGGGCTCGCGCCACAGCCGGCGATCGCCACCAGCGCCGTCATCCCCAGGGCCAGCCACCGAAGGCTCTTCATCCCATGCACCTCCTAATCAAAACTTAACCACCCTCCTTATCCGGAGGGTGGTCAAGCAAGGTTCTTAAGCCCTAGTTAATTGACGCTTAAGCTTTGGCGTTAGCCCGTCACGACCGGAGCGTTCTCCTGGTCCAGGGCGAAGGCCCGGTGGATGACGCGCACGGCCTCGTGAGCCTGCTCGCGATCGATGACGCACGAGACCTTGATCTCGGAGGTCGAGATCATCTGGATGTTGATGCCCGCCTCCGCGAGCGCGCTGAACATGGCGGCCGCGGTGCCCGGGTGGTTGATCATGCCGGCGCCCACGATGGAGACCTTGGCCACGCCGCCCGCGGCGATGACGCCCGCCGCCCCCATGGCGTCGGCGATCTCATTGACCACCTGCTTGGCGCGCCCCAGGTCCTCCTCGCTCACCGTGAAGGCGATGTCGTTGGTGTCCTGAGCGTGCGCGCTCTGGATGATCATGTCCACGTCGATGTGCTGCTTGGCGAGCGCGTTGAAAAGCTGGGCGGCCACCCCCGGGCGATCGGGGACGCGCAGCACGGCGAGCTTGGCTTGCTTGAGGTCGGCGGCCACCCCGCTGACCGGGTTCTGCTTTTCCAACTGTTCCACTCCCTTGACCACCGTCCCGTATCCCTCGTTGAAGCTCGAGCGGACCCGCAGGAACAGGTTGGCGTGCTTGGCGTACTCTACCGATCGAGGATGCAGCACCTTGGCGCCGAGGCTCGCGAGCTCGAGCATCTCGTCGTACGAGATCTCGGCATGCATGCGCGCCGCCGGCACCACGCGGGGATCGGCCGTGTAGACCCCGTCGACGTCCGTGAAGATGTCGCAGAAGTCGGCCGCAAGCGATGAGGCCAGGGCCACGGCCGTCGTGTCCGAGCCGCCGCGTCCCAAGGTCGTGATGGCGCCCGCCTCGGTCACCCCCTGGAAGCCCGCGACCACCACCACGTAGCCCTGGCCCAAAAGCTCACGCAGCTTGGCGGTGTCGATGCGCAGGATGGGGGCGTTGCGGTGCACGGGGTCGGTCACGATCCCCGCCTGCCAGCCCGTCATGCTGACGGCGGGCACGCCCAGCTCCATGAGGGCCTGGGCCACCAGGGCGATGGAGACCTGCTCGCCGGTCGCGAGCAGCATGTCCATCTCGCGGGGGTTGGGGTCCGCCGAAAGGTCGCTCATGAGCTTCACGAGGCCGTCGGTGGTCTTGCCCATCGCCGAGACGACGACGACCACGTCGTTGCCCTCGCGGCGGGTCTGGGCGACGCGCCGGGCCACGTTGCGGATCCGATCCACATCGCCCACCGACGTGCCGCCGAACTTTTGAACGATCAAAGCCATGGCTATCCTCTTGCCGCCCCGAGGGCCGGACCTATCGTCATGCCGCGCCGCCCGAGACCCACCGCGATCGCCCGGGCCTCGACGCCGGCCTCGCGCCAGGAGGCCGCCATGCGGTGCGCCACCGCCTCCTGATGCTCCGACGAGCACCACGCGAGCAGGGTCGGACCGGCTCCCGAGAGGGTCACCCCGTACGCGCCCGCCTCCTTGGCCGCCGAGACCACCTCCGGCATGCCGGGGACCAGCGTCTGGCGGTAGGGTTCGTGCAGGCGATCCGAGAGGGCCTCGATCAAGAGCTCGTGCCGACCTGAGACCAAAGCGGCGGTCAACAAGGCCGCGCGCCCAACATTATAGACCGCATCCTGCAGAGAGACAACGGCGGGCAAGGCAGCGCGGGCCTTTGCGGTCGAAAGCTCGAAACCCGGGATGGCCACCACCCACGCCGGGGGATCCGCCACCGGCACCGGGGCGCACACGGGTCCCGCGGCTCCGGAGACGGCCACGCAGAGCCCGCCGTACAGGGCGGGCGCCACGTTGTCCGGATGCCCCTCGATCTCCGTGGCGAGCCTCAAGAGGTCGGAATGCTCCCAGCCCGCTGCAAGCACCTGGTTCGCCGCGGCGAGGCCCCCCACCACCGCACTCGCGCTCGAGCCGAGCCCGCGCGCGAGCGGGATCTCCGAGCGGACGCTCACCTCCCACGGGGGGAGGG
>DATNQJ010000028.1:0-2110 GCA_036704085.1 Stenomitos sp. | reverse complement strand
ACGGACATCAGGTGATACGCTCCCCAAGAAGGTGACCGCGAGGCAGGCGACGGACAAGCAATAGACCATTGAGAGCTACCAAGAGCGGACTCAGCGCAGGGCTTACGCATTAGCCTGGGACGTTTGGGGGTTGTAGGAAGGAGCGGCCCGTTTCTATTTTGCGGCCCGGCTGGCTGGGGATCGAGCCCCTCTTGTACCATCGATCGCCAGGATAACCCGACCGCTTCAGGGACGTCCGCACCATGACCGTCAACTCCGACATGGCCTCCGCTTCGCCCGACCACCACCCCGTCTCGATCCTCGATCACTTCACCGACTTGCCCGACCCCCGCCGCGAACAGGGCCGCGTCCACCGGCTCGACGAGATCGTCTTCATCGCCACCTGCGCCGTCCTCTGCGGCGCCGAGAGCTGGGAACAGATCGCCGACTATGCCCACTCCAAGATCGACTGGCTCCAGACCTTCCTCGCCCTGCCCGGCGGCGTCCCCTCGCACGATACCTTCCGCCGTGTCTTCTGCTTGCTCGATCCGCTGGCCTTCCAGAAGTGTTTCTACGCCTGGATGACGGCGCTGATGGAGCGGCAGGGAGTCACCCCCGTCGCTACTGATCCGCCCGAACGGAGGCCAATCGCCATCGACGGCAAGGCCCAGCGCGGCTCGGCGCGGCGCACCGTCGGGCGGTCGGCCCTGCACGTTGTCAGCGCCTGGGCGGTCGAGAATCGCTTGATCTTGGGGCAGGTCGCCACCGACGCCAAGTCCAACGAAATCACGGCCATCCCCGAGTTGCTCGAACTGTTGGACCTGAAAGGGGCCGTGGTGACGATCGACGCCATGGGGTGCCAGAAGGAGATCGCCGCCGACATCGTCGGCGAGGGGGGCCAGTACGTGCTGGCCGTCAAGGAGAACCAACCGCATCTCTACGAGGACGTCGCGCGGGCGTTCGACGAGACATTGGACCGGGGCGAGCCCGGGGTGGACTTCACCGAGTGCCAGACCGAAGAGGTCCGGAGCGGTCGGCAGGAGACCCGCACCTGCTGTGTGATCACCGCCCCCGAGGGGATCCGAGACGCGAGTCTGTGGGCCGGGCTGACAGCGATCGTGATGGTGCTCAGCCAACGGGTAGTCAATGGCGTGGCGAGCAGCGAGACCCGCTACTTCATCGGCAGCGCGGCCGGGACGGCAGAGGAGTACCTGAACTGGGTTCGCGGCCATTGGGGGATCGAGAACTCGCTGCACTGGGTCTTGGACGTCTGTTTCCGCGAGGATGAGCAACGGCACTGGGCCGGCAACAACGCCCAGAATCTGGCCTGGCTGCGGAAGCTGGCGCTCTGCCTGCTCAAGGCGGAGAAGGGCAGCGAGGGCAAGAGTATCGCCACTCGCCGCCTCACGGCGGGGTGGAAGAACGACTATCTATTGAGTGTACTGGCTCAAATCCCGGCGAATTCTGGTGCGTAAGCCCTGTTCCTTGGCCGAGCACAAGGGTTTTTGTATCAATACCTTCTAGAGGACATGACCCGATGGAAGGAGCCCTCCGATGGAGCCGCGTTTTGAGCGCCGCAAGGAGCAATTGCTCGCCGGCTGTCAGGTCCCTCCCACACTCTTCCGCGGCGTGATGAGTCGCCTGGAGGACTTCGCACAGCCGTTCGCCGCCGCGCTGCCCAGCCCCGAGAGCCGTCACCATTCGCGCACCTATATCGCCGGACTGCTCTCCGACGTGGAACGCAAGAACGCCGAGTCCATCGCCTACCGTTACGACCTCGACCGCCAGGTCATCCAGCGATTCATCGGCGAGGTCGACTGGGACCATAAACCGCTGATCGATGTGCTGAACCGCCAGGTCGCCACCACCATCGGGCAGGCTGACACCGTGCTCGTCTTCGACCCCTCGGCCTTTCCCAAGAAGGGGACGGCCTCGGTGGGCGTGCAGCGCCAGTGGTGCGGCCGGCTCGGCAAGGTCGAGAACTGTCAGGTGGGCGTCTTCCTCGGCTATGTCACCGACACCGAGCACGCCCTGGTCGACTTCCGACTCTACCTGCCTTGCGAATGGGCCAACGACAGGACACGCTGCAAGAAGGCCGGAGTTCCCAGGGGCGTGCCGTATCGTACGCGCC
>DATNQJ010000027.1:0-4422 GCA_036704085.1 Stenomitos sp. | reverse complement strand
ACAGGAAGCCCCCGATCAGCGCTCCGATGATCCCCACGATGAGGTCCGTCAGGATCCCGCCACCGGCTCCCGGCATGACCAGGGTCGCCAGCCAGCCCGCGATGAGCCCGACGATGATCCACGCCAACAGGCTCATGATTGCCTCCTTTCGGTCGGATTCAGGCGCCCGCATCGTAGCGCAAGGTGTTAATCAATGTAAATAATTGGTCGCACGCTCATTTGGCGTGTCTTTGCGCACGGTTAAGCCCCCCGCCCGGCGGGTACAATACCCAGGTGTTGGCCCCCGGCCCGGGAAAGGAGCGCCTAATGACCATTTACGGCGTCCAGAGCATCACCTACAACCCGCCGACCGCCACTGGCGCCCCGTCGGCCACAGACGCGGATCCAGCCGCGCAGGAGATGGACTTCCTCAAGCTCCTGGTCGCGCAGATCACCAACCAGACGCCCGACAGCCCCATGGATCCCACGGCGATGATCACCCAGTACTCGCAGATGCAAGCGGCGGTGGGTCTGGTCAAGCTCAACAACGCGTCGCGCGCCTACCAGAATTCCAGCCTGGCGGCGGGCCTCATGAACCAGAACGTCCGGATCCACAATCAGGCGATGGGGGACGAGGGCTCGCAGATCGTCGAGGGGACCGTCACGGCCGTCGATTTCTCCACCGACATCCCCCGTGTCCAGGTCAACGGCCAGTACTACTCGCTGACCGACGTCATCCACGTGGGCGCCTGACGCCCACCCTTTCGGACAAGTCCCCGTGGGGGCCGCGGTCTCGGCACCGTAGGCCGATCAAGAGGAGGTAAGGCATGTCGGACGTTCGGATCACGGCTCAGAACAGCATCGGCGCGGTCGACAACTGGCTCAAGGCCCTGGCGGGCAACCTGACGGGCTCCAACGTGACCGGGTTCCGCCAGACCAAGGTCCTCTTCGAGGACGTCCTCACCCAGACCATTTCGGCCGGCTCGCCCGCGACCCAAGGGTCGACCAACTACGGGTCCATCAACCCGATCCAGTTCTCGGAGGGTGGCACGGCCATCAAGGCGACCCGGACCGACTTCTCCCAGGGCGCGCTCCAGGGCACCCAGCGCCCCACGGACCTCGCGCTCACGGGCAACGGCTTCTTCGTCCTGTCCAAGGTCAAGAATCCCCAGACCATGAACGACCTGATCTTCACGCGCAACGGGTCGTTCACCTTCGACCTGGAGCCGGATCCGACCATCCTCGACACCAGCGGCCTGGACGATGCCCAGAAGCAGGGCCTCGCGGGCACCCAGTCCGGCGTGCTGCGCCTGGTCAACCAGGACGGCTACTACGTCATGGGCGTGACGGGCAGCTACCAGAATCCTCCGGTCGCGGGCATCCCCGGCACCAGCCTGCCGCCCAACGAGGCCACCACTCCCGGCGGCTCCCTGGATCCGCTCAAGAACGGGCTCGACATGAAGCCGTTCTCCTTCCCCTTCATCAAGGTGCCCGATCCGGCCTCGCCCTACAACCTGAACGCCGACCTGATCGGTCGCTTCAGCTTCAACCGCAACGGTCAGCTGACTCACACGGGGACCCTCGACGTGCCCGACTCGACGGACGACTTCGAGAAGGGCGGCAAGATCGTCCTCTCGGGCGCCGGCATCTCCAACTCCGGCAAGATCAACAAGTACGTGAGCGTGGCCTCCTTCGCCACCCCCGACGGCTTGCTGCGCTCGGACGGCTCCCAGTTCCAGTGGGCCGCCACGGCGGGGCCCACCTTCATGGGGGTCGCGGGCGTGACGGACACCAACCCGGCCATCGGCAACCGGACGGTGGGCTCGTCCAACGAGATCGCCGCGGGGTCCCTCGAGACCTCCAATTCGTCGGTCAACACGGCGCTGCCGGAGCTGACCATCGCCCAGAAGAGCTTCACGGCCAACGTCAAGATCGTCTCGGTGGGCAACACGCTGATCGACGACGTCAACCAGCTCATCCGGTAGTTTTCTCAGCGGACGGGCCCGGGATGAGGATCCCGGGCCCGTTGCGTTCTGAACCCGGCCTCCGGCCCCCGTCCATGAGGGGGTAAGGGGGCGAAAAGCCGCATCTGGCGCAAATCTTGGGAAACTGGTACCCTAGGCGGTATGAGCGAAGAGCTGAATTCGCTGATCATGAACCAGGCGCCGCAGGGCGACACCTACCTCTACCGAGCCCTCTACCACCTCGGATCGATGATGGCCGATGCGCTGCGCACGTACGGTCAGGCCGAAGAGGAAGACGAGGACGAGGATGAGGACGGCGGCGCCCCCGGCGTCAGCCTGCCCGCGGCCGACTGGAGCGTGGTCTCCGTCGAAACCGTTCCCTTTTCGACCCTCCAGGACAAGTATCAATCGGACGCGCTGTGGGGCATCCTGCAGTTCACCGAGCAACCCGGAGGCATGTTCGTCCTCTTCGACCACGGCACGGCCAAGAGCCTCACGGGCGTGGCCGCCAACCGGCGCTTCGGCGACGAGCACCTGGACATGGCCGACGAGGTGGTCCGCCGCATGAGCGAGACCTTCACCGAGCAGTGGGCCGACATCTTCAGCGAGGCCGACAACCAGCACGGCACCTTCCCGGACATGCCGGAGCTGGGCGAGCTGCAGGAGATCTTCATGGGGCTCGCCACCAACACCCCCATGGCGGCCATCACCTACCGCGTGAGCGTGCCCTCCCAGCCCATGGGACGCGTCATGTTCGCCATCCCGCAGCCCTACCTGGTGCCCTATTCCGATAGCCTGCGGGTCGCCGCGGAGAACACCTTCGTCCAGACCGGCGGCGAGGACATCGACGCACGCCTCCACCACCTGGGCGACACGCCGACCCAGGTCGTCGCCTACCTGGGAGCCACCACCATGACCGTCGCCGAGCTGCAGGGCCTCGAGGAGGAGGACGTGATCGTCCTCGACCAGGGCGTCACCGATCCCTTGCAGGTGGTGCTCGGGGGCGGAGCGAGGATCCTCGCCAAGCCCGGCACCAGCGCGGACGGCATGCGCAAGGCGGTCCAGATCGTCCGCCTGGGCGCGGACTAGGGGGTGGCATGACCGCCAAGGAACGCGCCAAGCTGCTACGCCCCCAGGCGGTCCCCCTCTGGCTGGGGCTCGCTCCCCTGCTCATGTTCCTGCTCTACGCCCTGCGCTCGGGCACGGGGCTGAGCCCGGTGATCCTGGGCTTCGCCCTCTTCGGCGTCGTCGGCTTCGCTGTGAGCATGGGCTACCACTTCTTCTGCCGCGCCGCGATTCCCAAGGTCGTCATCAAGCCGATGCCCTACTGGCGCGGCGTGATCGTGGTGGCCCTCATGCTGCCCTACACGCTCGTCAACCTCTGGGGCTCGGGGGCGGGCTACTCGCTGATGCTCTCGCCGAACGGCATGGAGAACGTCGCGCGCTGGCTGCGGGTGGTCGCCAAGATGCTCCTGGGCACCCCGATCGAGGCCAACCTGGACCAGCTGCCCAGGGTCTCGGCCTTCGTGATGCAGGGGACCTACCTGGGCGGCGCCCTGTGGGGGGCGCTCGGCTACGCGGTGGTCTTCGCGGTGGCGGGCCTCGGCTTCGCCGCCCTGCGCCAGGAAGCCTTCGACCCCCGTCAGGAGCCCTTCGGCGGCAGCTCGGGCTGGCCCTTCTGGCGCATGTGCATCGGCTACTACTACGGCATGAGCCTCGGGTTCTGGTTCGGGGCTGCGGGCATCTGGGTTGCCCACAGGCTCTTCGCGGGCAGCGCGTCTTTGGCGCCGTCCATCCAGGCCATGCTGACGGCCCTCGGGGTGGTGGCGGATCCCAACGTCGCCTTCACCAACGCCGTGAACACGGCGGGCTGGCTCGTGGCCTTCTCGACCCTGTTCCTCGGCAAGGCGGACTTCACGGTGGGCTTCTCGGACCCGCGCCCGGAAGAGCGCGAGCCCGACATGAAGATCAAGATCCCCGAGCTGCCCAAGACGCCCGAGCCCGAGTTCGACTTCGCCTCGATCGGGCATGAGACCGAGCAGATCGCCCAGGCCTTCCAGAACCAGCTGAGCGACCTGGCGCGGCAGCTGGGCTTCCTGGACCCGGTGGAGCCCGCGAGCACGCTCGCGGCCACGGCCCAGGAGGACCATTCGGACGAGCCGGACCAGGAGCCCGCGGTCGCCAACGTCATCTCGGCCCGCCGGCCGGACTTCGACGTCTCCTTCGACAGCGCCATGGGGCAGCTCTCCAACGTCTACGTGCAGGTGAGCGCGCAGCTGGGCAGCACCGAGCTGCCCTTGACCGAATGGCTCACCCTGGCGGAAGGCTCCATCCTCGAGCTGCCGCGCCCCAAGGACAACACCATCTCCTTGTGCATCAACGGCAAGCCCGTCGGAAAGGGACGAGCGGTCATGCTCGAGGATCACAAGGCCATCAAGGTGCTCAAATTGAGCGCCGACGCAACTCAGAACCTCGGGAG
>DATNQJ010000026.1:0-4454 GCA_036704085.1 Stenomitos sp. | reverse complement strand
ACGCCTTCAAGGCCGTCTCGCAGTAAGAGAACACTCTAATCTCCGCAAAAGCGGGCGGGATCTCGACCGAGATCCCGCCCGTTTGTTATGATGGGCGCAACGCAACGCCCACGGGGGCGTCCTTACAGGAGAGCACGGATCCATGCCACTCAAAGACACGCGCGCCATCCTCATGTTCAAGGGCGACGAAGGTAAGTACGAGCTTGAGCTCGACTTCGACGGCAAGGTCGGCAATCTCGTCAACCTGTCCGACGTCGATCTGACCACCAAGCCCGCAGGCAAGTACCGGATCGTCAAGAAGGACGTCATCCCCGCGCCCAACGAGCCGACCCAGGTCATCTACCTGCTCGAGAAGTTCTAATGAAGCGGGCGATCGCCCTCGCGCTCCTCATGGCCGGCGCCCTCGCGGCTCCGGCCATGGCCGATACCGAATACACCTTGCCCGGCGGCTACCGTTCCCTGGTGCTGTCGGGCAACGGCACGACCTTCGACGCCCGCGGCGTCTACGTACCCGTCGTGTGGTACGGCGGACCGACCCGCTTCTTCAAGCTGCGCTTCGAGCTGGGCGGCGCCTACCTGCGCGATTCCCTGGGCGGAGCCTACACCTACGGCGTCGGCCAGACGTCCATGAACTTCGAGCTGCCCCTCGGTCCCCTCATCCCCTATGCCGGGGTGGTGGGCCATGCCGCCTTCCCCTTCCAGCAACCGAGCTACGTCACGGGCATCCCCTATGGGGCCATGGGCCAGGCCGGACTCCAGCTGGACCTCGGGGTGGTGCTGCTCGATCTCCACGCGGGGACCGGACCGGTCTGGGGCCTCTCCAAGCCGCAGGGCTCCGCCTACGAGGGCAACCTCACGGATATCGGCGGCCGCGTCATCCTGGCCTTCTAGCGGGACGGAGTCCGCACGCTGGACTCCCGCCGCCGCAGCAGCTCGATATCCCGTTGCATCCCTTGGACCGTCGCTTCCGCCGGCTCTCCTTGCAGGATCTCCGAGACCCCCTCGAAGTACGCCTGACTGACCGCGGGGTAGCTCGCTTTCAGCATGGCGCTCGGGCGCGCCACCAGATTTTCCATGCGCACATCCAGCGCCCGGAGGTAGGGCTGTGCCGCCCGGACCTCCGGCTGGGCGAGCACCGACGGCATCGTCGGAATGTAACTGGCCTGAACCGCCCGCCAGGTCTGGACCTCGGGGCTGGTCAGGTAGCGCACCAGCTCGATCGCCGCCGCGGGATGCTTGGAAAAGCGGGACACCCCGACTTGCCACCCGCCCAGCACGCTCGCCGAGTGGTAGGGTCCGGCCGCATGCGGCAGGGGCGCCACCGCAAAGCGGTCCCGGATCGGAGAGTCGGCGGTACTGCATGCCGCGTAGACGTACGCCCAGTTGCGCATGAAGGCCACGTCACCCTGGCGAAAGGGCGCCAGGGCGTCGGACTCCTCGTAGGCCGTCACGCCGGGCGGAGTGATCGTCCCGACCCAGCTGGCAGCCCGCTGGAAGGCCGCGATCGCCCGCGGATTGTTCAGCTCGATCCGTCCCGCCGGATCGACCAGTCGTCCGCCTCCATGGCTGGCCTGCCATTCCAGGGCATTGCATGTGAGGACTTCTTGGGGAGCCCCTTCCCACACGAAGCCCCAGAAGGTCGACTGCCGCTTGCGCTCGCCCGCCTGGATGGTCCGCGCCATGTGCTCGAGCTCCTCCCAGGTGGCGGGTGGAGCCGAGAAGCCATACTGCCGCAGCAGGTCCGTCCGGTAGTAGAGCAGTCCCATGTCGAGGAAGCACGGCATGGCCACCAGGCGCCCCGCGACGGTGTCGTTCTGAAGGCTCATGGAGACGTGACGGGTCGCCTCCCGGGCCAGACTCGGCTTGAGGTCGAGCAGGTACGGAGCGAAGGCACCGGGCCAGATCACGTCGAGGAGCAAGACGTCCACCGAGGCATCCTGCGCTGCGAACAGTCGTTCATAGACGCCGTAGGTCTCGGTGGCCGACAGCGGACGCAGGCGCAGCGTCACGCGGATCCCCGTATCGGCCTGGAACCGCTCGATCAGGGCTTGCTCGAGCTGCGGAGCGGGAGGCGGGGAGTCGCCGTAGTACGTGAGCGTGGTCCCCGCGAACTGACGCGTCGCATGGGGGACCGGCGGTGCCTCGAGTCGGCGGGCCGGCCGCTGGCATGCCGTGAGCAAGAGCAGGCCCACCAGAGCGCCCGCGAGCTGCCGCCAACGAAGCGAGCCGTTCATGAGCGCTTGGCCTCGCTCTCTTGGCGAGGAGCGGCGGACGGCACCGCTGCCTCGGCGGCCGGCAAGGTAAACCGGAAGAGCGAGCCCTTGCCCAGCTTGCTCTCAACCTCTATATGGCCCTCATGGGCCTCGATGACCCCCTTGATGAGGGCCAATCCGATGCCGCTTCCCTTCTCGTGCTGGATCTCCGGGCGAGACGAGCGGTAGAACTTCTCGAACAGGTGTTGCTTGTCCTCGTCGGACAAGCCATAACCCGTATCCTGGACCTCGAAGGCGACGCAGGGGCCCTCGAGGCACGCCCGCACGGTGATGGCGCCTCCAGGCGGAGTGTACTTGATGGCATTGGAGATCAGGTTGTTGAGGATCTGCCGCAAGCGGTCCGGATCCACCATGACCTCGGGCAAATCCTCGGGCAACTCGGCATGGAGCGCGATCTGCTTCTGCTCGGCGAGCGGTCGAAAGAACGCAAAGGTCTCGTCGAGGAGGGCATAGGCATCCACCGGCTCGATGTTGAGCTTGATCCGGCCGACCTCCAGCCGTGCATAGTCGAGCAATTCCTCGAGCATGTTCTCCATGCGGTGGCAGGCCTCGATGACGTGGGTGACGTACTCCTGCTCGCTGGCCCCCAAGGGCGGCTCCTGCGCGTCTTGCAGCAGCTCGGCATAGCCGATGATGGAGGTGAGGGGGATGCGCAGATCGTGGCTGAGCGCATTGAGGAAATCCGCCCGGAGGTGGTCGAGGCGCTTGAGCGCTTCCACCGAGGTCTCCAACTGCTCATTGGTCAGCTTCAACTCGCTGGTGCGGGCCTCCAGGGTCGCAATGGTCTGAGCCAGCGCCTCGTAGAGGGCCTGGGCGCTCGCGGAGACCTGACGGTACTCGATGATGCCGGTCGACATCGTGAGGACTTCAGCCTGACCGGGGCGGATGGGCTCGGTCGTGAGCGTCTTGAGGCGACGGCTGAACTCCTCGACCGGTGACGCCAGGCGACGGCTGAGCATGGCCGTCATCCAGACGGCGAGCACCAAGCCGGCAGCCAGGATCAACAGGTTGCGCTGATTCGCCACCATCGGCGAGACGAGCATGGTGCTGGCGCTGGGCTGGCTGGCGATGACGGCCCAGCCGGTGGCGCCCATCGGGAAGTAGACGGCGCTGCGCTCCTGGCCCGTGAAGGGATCCCGGTAGACCATGGTGCCGCTCCGGCCCGCCATGGCCGCTTGGACCGGAGGCAGGACGCTCAGATCCCGACGTTCCGCCCAGACTCGCTCGTCTGGATGGGCGATGACGCGCCCATGCTGATCCACGATGTAGGCGTAGCGCTTGAGCTGGATGGTTTGCGGATCCCGGATGGCATTCTGGAGCTGGGCGAGGCCGTAGGTCGCCACCAGCGCCTCCTGGGGCGAGATGGGCAGGACGATGCGGATCACGCGGCGTCCGGGGACCTCTTCTTCGGAGGCGGAGTAGGTGATCTCGCCCGTTCGCGTGAACACCTGCCAGTAAGGCTCCGACGCGATCGTCCGCCCGATGGCCGCGGGATCCGAGCTGAAGCGAACCTGCCCCTGGCGAGAGACCACCCAGACCTGGCTGAACGCGTGCGATCGATAGGTGAAGTCGGCAAGCACGCGGTTGGAGCGGCCATCCAGGTCGGGCCACGCGGAGGCGAGGAACCGGGCCTGATCCACGGCATTGACCAGCAGCACGGTCAGGATCTTCTCGCGCGCCCGGGCCGTGATCAGGAGGTCCTGCTCGATGTTGGCCTCGACGCTACGGATCTCGGTGTGGTACTGGCTCTGCGTCGCCAAGGCCACCAGCAGGATCGGCAGGATCACCACCGGCAGAAACGCCGAGAGGAGAAGGGTCTTGAGCGATAGCTGACGCTTCACCGCGACCTCCGCACTTGGGTGCTCGCTCGTTGCGTGGCCATTGTAACACCTGCGGTGACTCCGGTGGCGGCGACGAGCAGAGAAGCAGGGCTCTTAGAAGCGCGCTCGGTCGGGTACATGCATGGCATGCTCGCCAACACTTCCCTCTCGACGGCAACCCGGCTACTGGATCGCGTGAGCGACGGCGCCCTGGACTGGGTCCTGACCAAGGGCATCTCCGTCGTCGCCACCGTGCTCATCGCGGGACTCCTCCTGCGGCTCGGGACCACCGTCATCGATCGCATCCAGGCCCGCCTCCAGGTCAGCCCGCGCGCGGACGTCAACGCCCGCGTCACCCAGC